>NZ_CDRSTZ010000059.1:0-11052 GCF_977052095.1 Senegalimassilia sp. | reverse complement strand
GCGGCCAGCCCCCCGTTCCCCGGGGGCTTTAACACGTAGTGGGACAAAGGGACTGTCCCTTTGTCCCACTTTTGCGTAGCGCAGCAAGCTTGCGTGCGCTTCGTAGGGCTCAGCGAAAGCTGAGCCCTTATTTGATAGCGCCGAAGGCGCGTCACCGCTTTCAAAGGAAAGGCTTCAACATGATGTGGAAATGCGGCTCGTTCGAATTCGACACGCGCAAGCCGGTGATTATGGGCATCTTGAACGTCACGCCCGACAGCTTCAGCGACGGCGGCACGCACAACGCGCCCGATGCGGCGCTGGCTTGGGCGCAGCAGCTGCTTGACGAGGGCGCGCACATGATCGACGTGGGCGGCGAGTCTACGCGTCCCGGTTCGGCCGAGGTCACCATCGAGGAAGAAATCGCCCGCGTGCTTCCCGTGGTGCGTGCGCTTGCCGAGCAGGGCGTGTGCGTCAGCGTGGACACGCGCCACGCCGAGGTTGCGCGCGCGTGCCTGGAAGCCGGCGCCGCCATCATCAACGATGTGTCGGGCTTCCGCGACCCCGCCATGGTGCAGGTTGCCGCCGCCAGCAACTGCGGCGTGGTGGTCATGCATATGCAGGGCGAACCGGGCACCATGCAGGAGAACCCCCAGTACACCGACGTGGTTGCCGAGGTGCGCGATTACCTGCGCGACCAGGCGGCCATGCTTGAGGCGGCGGGCATCGCGCCCGAGCGCATCTGCGTGGACCCCGGCCCCGGCTTCGGCAAAACGGCGCAACAGACGCTTGAGCTGGTGCGCAACTTCCAGGAATTCTGCCGCCTGGGCTATCCGACCATGGTTGCCGTGTCGCGCAAAAGCTTCCTGGGCTACGCGTACGGCATCGACGAACCCACCGAGCGCGACCATGTCAGCGCTACCGAGGCGCTTATGGCGTGCGAGCTGGGCGCCACAGTGGTGCGCACGCACAACGTGGCCGAAACGGTGAAGGTGCTGGCCGACCTGCGTCCGTTTGTGTTCCTGGGCCTTGGCTGCAACGTGCCGCTGGTGGCGAACCCGGGTGAAGAGCGCGAAGGCAAAATCGCCATGCTCAACCAGGCGATCACCGAGCTGTGCAGCCTGCCCGATTCGCAGATCATCGACATCTCCAGCTTCTACGAAAGCGAGCCGGCGTACTACGAGGACCAGGACACGTTTATCAACGCCGTCGTGCTGCTGCGCACGGGCATTGCGCCGAAGGAGCTGCTGGGCTACCTGCACGCCATCGAGAACAGTCTGGGTCGCGTGCGCGAGATCGAGAACGGCCCGCGCACCTGCGACCTGGACATTCTCGATTACCAGCTCTACGTCATCGACAACGACGTGCTCACGCTGCCGCACCCCGGCATCCTCGAGCGTGACTTCGTGGTGAAGCCGCTGCTGGAGTTGCGCCCGAACCATATGCTGGCCAACGATGTGCGCGTCTCCGCCGCCGCCAAGCCTGAGGCCGAACGCTACGGCAAGGCCGAAAAGCTCGATCGATAGGGAAACGCATGCGGTTTTGTGTGCAGTCGCTTGAATCCGTGAGCTCGACGAATGATGTCATCAAGCAGGCTATTGAAGCTGGCGAACCGGAGGGGCTGGCCGTACGCGCACTGCGGCAAACGGCTGGCTACGGTCGCCAGGGACGCGCATGGGAAAGTCCGATTGGCGGGCTGTATCAGTCGTTCTTGTTGCGCCCCGACGTTCCCTTTGCCCAGCTGCCTACGTTGAGCCTGCTTGTGGGTCTTGCCGTGCGTCGAGCTGTTGCGAGCTTGGTCCCCGCGCTGGCCGACCGCGCGCAGGTGAAATGGCCAAACGACCTGGTAGTTGCCTGGGAGGTGGCCGCGATGTCGGCGGTCGTCGAAGACGATGCTGCCGTCGGTGGGGGTGCGATTGCTGCGGCCGCTGAAGATGCTTGCGAGGCATCGATTGCGCCCGCCGCACAGGTTGGTGAAGCGGATGCCGCCGCATCGGTCGCCGGCACGGCTTCAGCCCCCCGTCCGTTCCTTAAGCTTGGCGGCATCTCTACCGAGGTGCACGCGAAGGCGTTGTGCGTGGGCGTTGGCATCAACGTGGCGCGTCCCGAGGGGCAGCCGCACGATGCGCCCGCGGGCAAGAACATCCCGGTATATCTTGATGAACTGGGCTTTTGCGAAGGCCCCGTCGAGCAGCGCATTGCTGCGGTCTCCGAGGCGCTGTGCGATCAGCTGGCGCAGCTCTACCCGCGATGGTGCGCAGAGGGGTTTGCCCCGTTTCAGGCGGAGTTCGACCATCATGCGGCGTTGACCGGGCGTTTCGTGCGCATGGAAGACCTTTCCGGCAACGCGCTTGCCGCTGGCGCCGTCGTGCGCACGGCCGCCGATGGACGTCTGGTGCTGCGCGCCGCCGACGGCTGCGAAATCTTCGCCAACTCCGGCGAAGCCCACATCCGCTCGTAACCTTCCCCAAAACATGACAAGCGACCTGTCCCCTTGTCATGTCCACTTGTTAGTTGTCTGACAAGTGGACAGGTCCCATCGATCGATGTTGCGATGACCGCTTGAAACCGCCCAGGTCGCTTGTCATACGTACGGGAGCAACCGATTCATCTCGACAACTGCGGAAGCGGGCAGGCGCAGGGTTGCGGCAACAGCCAGTTGCCACGGCAAGAAAAGTCGATTTCTGTAGCTTCGGGGCCGAGAAAGAGCTGTGGTGGCAAGAATGCGGGATTCCTGTAGCACTAAATGGTGCGTGAAGCTACAGAAAGCCTGTATCCTTGCCATTATGGAGCCGCTAAGCCCCTGCGACGATACAGAAACCCCGTATTCTTGCCGTTGTGACGCGACAAAGTCTCAAATGATTCAGAAAGCCCGGATTCTTGCCATGCTCAACAGGCTGCCAATTCAGCAGCCGAACCCCGAGCAAGGGAGCCTCTTCCCCATCTGCCTCTATATGCACGTACGATGGAATCCGGCGCTGTCACGTGCCCGGGTGTGTCCTTACCTGCGCGGCGGTCGTACAATAAAGAACTGACAAAAATCAAGCTAGCATATGGTTCTCGAAAGGCAGCACGCACGTAATGACGCAAGAGCAAGAAACGAAGGCCGCATCTGCGGTAGCCGGCGCCCCCGCCGCGCCCGCGTCCGCCGCTCCGCAAGGCGCGCCCGGCAAGTCCGGCGCGGCCGGTCAGCACAACAGAGTCACCCGCATGGGCACGGAGTCCATCCCGCGCCTGATTACCGAGTTCGCCATTCCCTCCATCCTGGGCATGCTGGTCAACGGCGCGTACAACGTCATCGACTCCATCTTCTTGGGCCAGGCCATGGGTGAAATCGGCCTGTCCACCGCCACGGTGGCCATGCCCATCATGACGGTGTTCATGGCCATCGCCATGCTGGTGGGCAACGGCGGCAACGCGCTGGCGGCCCTGCGCATGGGCGAGGGCAAGCCGGAAGAGGCCGAGCGCAGCCTGGGCAACACGGTTACGTTGTCCCTGATCTTCTCCGTGATTGTGGCCATCATCGTGTTCATCCCCGCGTGCCTTGACGCGCTGCTGGGCATTTCGGGAGCCACGCCCGAGGACTGGGGCTACGCCACGCAGTTCATCCGCATCATCTCGCTTGGCTTCATCTTCCAGTGCATCGGCATGGGCGTGAACAACTTCATCCGCACGGCCGGCGCCCCGAATCGCGCGCTGGGTACCATGATCATCGGCGCCGTGGCGTGCACGGCGTTCAACGCACTGTTTGTGTTGGTCATGGGCATGGGCGTTGCAGGCAGCGCGCTTGCCACCGTGTGCGGCCAAGCCATTTCGTGCGCCACGGTGCTGTGGTATTTCTGCATGACGAAGGGCGTTCCCATGCGTCTGCATCTGCATAAGATGCCGCTGCATGCTGAAACCGTGCGCCTGATTCTGTCGCTGGGCCTTGCTAGCTTCGCCGTGCAAATCGGCATGGCCGTAGTGAACTTCGTGCTGAACAACCTGCTGAACACGTACGGCGCGCAAAGCACCATCGGCGCGGAGGGCGCGCTGGCGTCCATCGGCGTGGTGCAGCGCGTGGCATCGTTCGTGGTGCTGCCGCTGATCGGCATGGCCATCGCCATCCAGCCGCTGCTGGGCTTCAACTACGGTGCGCACCTGTTCAAGCGCGTGAAGAAGACGCTGGCCTGGGGTATTGCGGGCGCGACGGTCATTGCGGTGGTGCTGTGGGCGCTGGTGCATCTGTTCGCCGACCCCATCGTCGGGTTCTTCGGCATTACCGACTCCGACTTGAAATCGTTCACGGTGTTCGCGCTGAGCGTGCAGCTGTTCCTGATTCCGTTCGTGGGATTCCAGATTGTGGGCTCGAACTACTTCCAGGCAACGGGTCAGCCGGCGAAGTCGGTGTTCCTGTCGCTGACGCGCCAGATCTTGTTCCTCATCCCGCTGTACATCGGCCTGCCTATGGTCATGCCCATGTGGTTCCCGGGCTATACAGGGCTCGACGCACTGTATTTCGCCTGCCCGGTGGCAGACTTCCTGGCCATCTTCACCACGGCGATTTTTGTGCTGCTGGAGCTGAAGCGCCTGAAGAAGCTGGAAACCGGCGAGCTCCAAGCGAAGTTCTAACGCGCAGCCAGCAACGCGATAAGTCGCCAGTTTGTTTCGGCCCTGCAACGTTTTTGCCGTTGCGGGGCTGTTTTTGCGCTTGTGCGGTTTTCGGGCAGCTTGTGCATGCTACAATTCCCCCCGCAACCTATAGGAAAAGGGTAGATGCGCGGGTCGCATCGCCCGCTGCAGCATGGTATTGCTTGCCGGCATGGTGCGCTGATTACGGAATCGTTGCACTGCTTGGAAGAGTGCTCGCTTATGCTGAGATATGCGCTGCTCGTTGGGCATTGCGCGTCTGCCGGGGCGTGGTGCTGCCTGTTCGGCATTGCGCTGCTTGCTGGGGCATATGCTGCAGGGATGGCTTCCCGAAGCGTGGGAAGAGGAAAGAGGGAGAATCGTGGAGCAGGTTCAGAAGAAGGCGGCCGCTGGGTCGCGCACGCGTTCGATTGCGTTCGTGGCGTTGACCGTTGCCATTACGGCCGTGTCGGCGTGGGTGACGGTGCCGCTGGGCCCCGTGCCGTTCACGCTGCAGATTTTCGCCGTGGCATTCATGGTGCTGGTGCTGCAGCCGAAAGAGGCCGTGGCGGCCATTACCGTGTACCTGGTGCTCGGTGCGCTGGGCGTGCCGGTGTTCAGCGGCATGCGCGGCGGTATCGGTGTGCTGGCGGGTGCCACGGGCGGCTTCTTGTGGGGCTACCTGCTGGGCGTGGGCCTGGCGGTTGCCGTGCGCTTCGCGCTGAAGGCCGTGCTCGCGCGCGACGGGCAGGCGAAGGGCGCCCGCGCGTTCGCCATCGATTTCCTGACGGGCCTGGTGTTCTTGGCCGTGGCCTACGTGTGCGGCTGGGCGCAGCTTATGGCTGTGGCAGCTATGAGCCCGGCAGCGGCGTTCGCAGCTGGCGTGGCGCCGTTTATCTTGGTTGACCTGGCGAAACTGGTTGCGGCTGTCATCTGCGCCCGCGCCGTTAACGCCGCGGTGAGCCATCGCGCGTAAGCGGGGACGGCGAAGCTGCGAGACACAATTCGCCGGCAAATCGGTCTGCGATTACGGTAAGAACTCGTGGCGCCGAGTGAAAGTTCGGCACCAATAAAAGAGCGCCCAAAGGGCGCGCCACCATTATCCCGAAGGCGTGTCACGCTGAAAAAGCGCGGCGCGCCTTCGGCGCTTTCTATTGTTGGTCGAGCTCTCGCTCGACCCTACGGGGGAGAAGCGACCTCTCGCTCGATCCTACGGGGCGGGGAAGGCAAGCTCTCGCTCGACGCTAGAATGAGGCGAGCGCCCCTCGACTTTGGACGCTAGGGGAGCGGGGCTCCGCGTGCGCGGGGCGATTCCGCCTACCTTGTCCACGAAACGGCACAGGAAAGCCCTCTCCATGTCGCGGAACGGGATAGCGCAAACATTGCCGCACGCGAAAAAGGGGCCCCTTGCGGGTGCCCCCCTGCTTTCGCAAATCCCCCTACGCTTGGAACAGCACGGCGCCGCTGGTGAAGCCGCCGCCGAAGCCTACGAGCACCACGTTGTCGCCGGGTTGGATGCGGCCTTCCTCGTAGGCATCGCACAGCGTCATGGGAATGCACGCCGACGACGAGTTGCCGCGGTGCGCGATAGACATCTGGAAACGCTCAAGCGGCAGCTTCATGCGCTTGGCGGCGTACCTGATGATGCGCTCGTTGGCTTGGTGCGGCACGATCAGCTTCACGTCGTCGATGCCAAGTCCCGCGCGGCGCAGCACCTCTTCCACGGCGTCGGGCATGGCCTTCGTGGCGAACTTGAACACCTTCTGCCCGTGCATGTGCAGCACTTGGTGCGGCGCGCCGGCGGCAATACGCTCGGTTTGCTCGTACTCGTCATGGATGGAGGCGAAGCTGGGGTCGGGCAGCTCAAGCGCGGCGGGGTCGATGCCCGCTTCCGTGAACGGCTGCGGCGTGTCAAACGCGTTCATGCAGGTCAGCGCGTTGTCGATATCGTCGTCGTTGCGAATGAACCACGACAAGATGCCCGGCTTCGTCTCGTCCCACTCAACCACGGCCGCGCCCGCGCCGTCGCCAAACAGCACGCACGTGTTGCGGTCGTTCCAGTCGACGATGCGCGAAAGGCGCTCGCTGCCAATGACCAACGCGCGGCGAATGGGGTTGCGCCCAGCAGCGCCCGGCGCCCCTGGGGCGGCCGCAGCCATCATGGACTCGGCGATGGTCAGCCCGTAAATGAAGCCGGTGCACGCGGCGTTCATGTCCAGTGCCGCAGCATTGACCAGCCCCAAGCGCCGACGGATGGCGGCGGCGCCGGTGGGCAGCAGCGCGTCGGGCGTGACGGTGGAGAAGATGACCAGGTCGATTTCTTCGGGCGCAATGCGGCGTGCGGCCCAGCCGTCCTCTTCCCAGCCAAGCGCTTGCCGTGCAGCGCATTCGGCCAGGTCGACGTTCGTTTCGTTCACACACACGCGACGCGAGCGAATGCCCGTGCGTGCGGAAATCCATTCGTCGCTGGTGTCGACCAGCTTCGATAGCTCGTCGTTGGCAACGTCAAGCTTCGGCAGCTTCTTGCCGCAGCCGATGATGGTGCAACCCATGATGCTCCTTAGGGGATGCGGGGCGAAGCGCCCCGGAAATGATGCAGTGTCAAACGCACCCGAGTATAGCACCGGCCCGCAGGGCGCCCGCGAATCCTCACGTCTCCTAGAAAAGCGCACCGGAATTAGTGCACAAGTGAAGCAAGAACCGCGAGAGGCGGCATTCTGGCCCGATTCTGCTCATGGCGATGCGAGATTGCCGCAAACTGCACGCGGACGTTACGCATGCAGGAGCTGGCACTGGTCTACGAGCTCGCACGCTCGCGCGAAAGCTCTTACAGCAAAACATCGCCAGCAAGTTTTGCGGACGGCACAGTCGAAGCGTGTTTGCGATTGAACCCTGAGTGGTTCGCTGTGCGTAATTGGCGAAAGCGCTCCTGCCTTCGCGAATCGTCCTGCCCCCACTACTTCCGCGTAACCTTCTTCTCCGAAATGTCGGCGGGAATCGATGGGATGGCGATCATGAAGCACGCGCCGCCTTCAGGCAGGTTGAGCGCTTCCACCGTGCCGTCGTGCGCTTCGGCGATGGACTTCACGATGGCAAGCCCCAGGCCCGTGCCGCCCGTGCCGCGCGTGCGGCTGGCGTCGGTGCGATAGAAACGGTCGAACAGCAGCTTGGGGTCCACGTCGCCGAAGCCGCAGCCGTCGTCTTTCACGGCAACCACGGAGTTGCCGTTCACGCCAGCCAGCTCCACGGTGATGTGCCCGCCGGGCTGGATGAAGCGGCTGGCGTTCTCCACCAGGTTCGTGATGGCCTGCCGCAGGCTGTCGGGGTTGCCCAGCACATCGGGCGCCTCGCCCGTGACCAGGGTGTTCGCCTGCCTATCTTGCAGGATGGGGTGCAGCGCGTCCACCACGTTGCTGGCCAGCTCGCGCAGGTTCACGCGCTGCATCTCCTCGGGGATGGGCGAGTTCTCGATGCGCTGCAACGTCAGCAGGTCGTGCGTCAGGCGGCTTAAGCGCTCGCTTTCGTTCACGATGATGTCGCAGAACTTGTCGTGCAGCGACGGCGGCAGGTCGGGGTCGGTCAGCATCTCGGCGTTGCCGCGGATGGCGGTCAGCGGCGTGCGCAGCTCGTGCGCCACGTCGCTGATGAACTCGTTTTGGCGCCGCTCTTTGATGGCCAGGTCGTGCTGCTGCTGCTTCGTGGTTTGCACCAGCTGCTTGAAGTCCACCGTCAGCTGGTCGGCCTCAAGCATGCGCCCGTCGGGTTCGAACGGGATGTCGGCGCCGTTGCGGTACGCGGCCGTCTTCTTCGCCAAATCGCTGAGCGGCTCGGACAGGAAATGCCCGATGAGCAGGCTTAAGCAGAACACCACCACGCTGATGGGCACCAGCACCAAAAGCGACAGGATGGACGCGTCGAACAGCAGCATGCACGCCACCAAGGCAACGGCGGCCGCAAGCAAGCTGAGCAGCGTTGCCAGAAGCGCGAAATATGTCTGCAGCCGTTTTATAGCTTGAACCTGTATCCGTAACCGCGAACCGTTTCCACAAGGCCGGGATCGTATCCGGCCTGCTCAATCTTATCACGTAGGCGTTTGATGTGCGTGTCCACGGTTTTCGTTTCCGTGAGGTATTCCCAGCCCCACGCGTCGCGCAAAAGCTCCTCGCGCGAAACCACTTTGCCGGCGTTCTTCATCAGGCACGCCATCAGCTCGAACTCGCGCGGCGTCAAGTCGATGTTGCCGGCAGGGCCCGTGGCGGTGTGCGCGTCCTCGTCAAGCGTGATGCCGCTGGCGGTGATGGCGTGGTTGTTGGCGCCCACCATCTCGTTGCCCTGGCTGCGGCGCAAAAGCGCGCGGACGCGGGCGATAAGCTCGCGTACGCCGAACGGTTTTGCCAGGTAGTCGTCGCCGCCGATTTCCAGGCCCACCACCTTGTCAAGCTCGGTGTCGCGCGCCGAAAGGAACAGCACGGGCGCCGACGTTTTCGCGCGCAGGCGGCGGCACAGCTCGTAGCCGTCCATGCCGGGCAGCATGATGTCAAGTACGAACAGGTCGTAGTCGTTCTTCTGCGCCATGGCCAGCGCATCTTCGCCGTTGTCAACGACGTCGGGCGCGAACCCTTCCTTCTTCAGGGCGTATCCGACGAACTCGGTGATCGACGGCTCGTCGTCGACAACCAAGATGCGTGTAGGCGATTCGTTCATGATGGGCCTCTTTCGTATCGCGCGCCGCACGCGTTGCTGCGGCACTTCTCGGCAGCGCAGGGGGGGTGTGCCCTGCGTTTCCGTACCATTCTTGCGACATAACTATACTCGCATTGCCGCCCACGTTCGCTTCCCGTCAAAAACACGTTACTTGCCAACATCGGGGCTGATAGGAAACGCGGTACTGCTATACTTGTGCGCGCGAAAAGCCCGAAGGGGCCGGCGCGCGCCGGCTTGAGGGACAGCGACGCCACGTGCGGCGCGGGCAAAACCTGTGCAGCGCGGCGTTTTGGGCAGTACGTGAGAGAGTGGGCGAAAGAATGCTTTTGGCAATCGACGTTGGCAACACGCAAACCGTGGTGGGCGTGTACGAGGGGAAGAAGCTGAGCCACCGCTGGCGCGTGGCCACGAACAAGCACCACACGTGCGATGAGCTGCGCGTGAAGCTGATTCCGCTGCTGAATTCCGAGGGCCTTTCGTTCCAGGACATCGGCGGCATGTGCCTGGCATCGGTGGTGCCGACGCTGACCGATGCGTGGTGCACGGCGGCTAAGCAGATGCTGGGGCATCGCGCCGTGGTGTGCTCGGCCGAAACGGCGGGCGACCTGTTCGACGCGTCGGGCTATCCGAATCCGCGCGAGATCGGTGCCGACCGCGTGGCCGATGCCGTGGCCGCGCGCAGCCTGTACGGCGCGCCGGTCATCGTGGTGGACTTCGGCACCGCTACTAATATGGAAGTTATCGACCGCACGGGCAGCTTCGTGGGCGGCGTGATTGCCCCGGGCGTGGAAACCAGCTCGTCGGCCCTGTTCAGCCACGCAACGAAGCTGGGCGCCATCGAACTGGTGAACCCGCACGTGTCCATTGGCCGCAACACGCAGCAGGCCATGCAGGTGGGCATCGTCTACGGCGAGGCCGATCGCGTGGATGGCCTGGTCAACCGCATTTTCGACCAGCTGGGCTACAAAACGGCCGTCATCGGCACCGGTGGGCTTGCCCCGCGCGTGTCGCCGCTGTCGCGCACCATCAACGAGGTGAACCAGGACCTCACGCTTGAGGGCCTTCGCCTGGTGTACGACAACTACATCGCGCACGATGAAACGGGCCTGTACGGCCGCCCGAACGAATAGCGAACGCGAAGCCCCAAACGGCCCGGGAAACCGGGTCGTTTTTTGTACGCGGTGTGAAATTGCGGCCGCGTTAGCCGCATTTTTGACCGTTGCCTTGAAATCTATGTTTCCTGGCGCCGGCGTGCGTCGCGTCGCGCCACATTCCGGCTAGAATGTCCCTCACGACCAACGCACCCCGCGCGCGTGGCGCCGAGGTGCCTCAACCAGACGAGAGAGAGGGCCCGACGTGTTGACCGACATCGAAATCGCCCAGGCTGCAACCCCGCAACCCATCAGCGCCATCGCTGAGAAGGTGGGCGTGCCCGAGCAATACCTGGAGCAGTACGGAACCACGAAGGCGAAAGTCGACTACAACCTGCTGCGCGACCAGCAGCACACGCCGGGCAAACTGGTGCTGGTGACGGCCATCAACCCCACGGCGGCCGGCGAAGGCAAAACCACCACCACCGTCGGTTTGGCCGATGCGCTGAACCGTCAAGGCAAAAACCCCGTGGTGGCGCTGCGCGAGCCCAGCCTGGGCCCCGTGTTCGGCATCAAAGGCGGCGCTGCGGGCGGCGGATATGCCCAGGTCATCCCCATGGAAGACATCAACTTGCACTTCACGGGCGACTTCCACGCCATCGGTGCGGCC
>NZ_CDRSTZ010000058.1:0-11221 GCF_977052095.1 Senegalimassilia sp. | reverse complement strand
GCCTGCTCTGAAGCTTGATGAAGACTTCGAGATGGACGAGGCGAAGAAAACCATCAACGCCACCGAGTCGGGCCTCACGAAAATCGAGACGATGCTTGGCATCGACGACATTTACGCCGACCCGTCCGGCCAGCTGCCGAACCACTTGCAGCAGGCCTTGAAGGCGCAGTTCCTGTTCCATCGCGACGTTGACTACGTGGTGGTCAACGGCGAGGTGAAGATCGTCGACGAGTTCACGGGCCGCATCATGGAAGGCCGCCGTTACTCCGAGGGCCTGCACCAGGCGCTTGAAGCCAAGGAACACGTGCAGGTGCGCGAGGAGAACCAAACGCTGGCCACCATCACGCTGCAGAACTACTTCCGCCTGTACGACAAGCTTTCGGGCATGACCGGTACCGCCATGACCGAGGACGCCGAGTTCCGCCAGATCTACAAGCTGCCCGTTGTGGCCATTCCGCCGAACAAGGAAGTGAAGCGTATCGACGAGGACGACCTGATCTATCGCACCATCGATGCGAAGTTCAACGCCGTGGCCGACGACGTTGCCGCACGTCACGAAGCAGGCCAGCCTTGCCTTATCGGTACGGTGTCCATCGAAAGCTCCGAGAGGCTCTCGCGCCTGCTTGACAAGCGCGGCATCAAGCACGAAACGCTGAACGCGAAGAACCACGAGCGCGAGGCGCATATCATCGCGCAGGCCGGCCGCGTCGGCGCCGTCACCATCGCCACGAACATGGCTGGTCGTGGTACCGACATCTTGCTTGGCGGCAACCCCGAGGTGCTTGCCGACGATGTGCTGCTTGCGCGCGGGTTGAACCCCGACCTTGAGCCGGGCGCCCAGCCCGCCGAGGAGGGCGGCCTGCCGGCACCTTCTGAGGGTCAACGCAAAGAGGCGCTTGCCCAGGCCAAGGCCACGTGCAAGCTTGAGCAGCAGCGCGTGCTCGAAGCCGGCGGCCTGTGCGTCATCGGCACCGAGCGCCACGAATCGCGCCGTATCGACAACCAGCTGCGCGGCCGCGCCGGTCGTCAGGGCGACCCGGGCACCACGCAGTTCTACCTGTCGCTTGAAGACGACCTTATGCGTCTGTTCGGCGGCGCGCGTATGGACAAGATCGGCGCCATGATGGAGAAGACGAACATGCCTGACGACATGCCCATCCAGGCGTCCATGGTGTCGAAGGCCATCGAATCGGCTCAGCGCCAGGTTGAAAGCATGCACTTCGCCGCACGTAAAAACGTCCTTGAATACGACGACGTCATGAACCTGCAGCGCAAGGCCATCTACGAAGAGCGCAACGCCATTCTTGACGGCAAGGACATGGAAGGCCGCATCCCCCAGATCGTGGCCGATGTCGTTGCCGCCGTGGTGGAGGAGAACTGCCCCGAGAAGCTGCCGTCCGACGACTGGGATTGCAAGGCCGTGGACAGCTGGGTTGCCAACATGACGGGCCGAACGGATTTCCATGCCGCCGAGGTCGATCACGACGACGATCCCGAGCAGCTGTGCGAAGCGCTTGACGAGTATCTTGACGGCGTGGTGCAAGCTAAGACGCAGGAGCTTGGCGAGCCTATCATGCGCATGCTGGAATCCCAGGTCATGCTGCGCATCATCGACCGTCGCTGGATGGCGCACCTGCAGGACATGGATTACCTGAAAACCGGCATCGGCCTGCGCGCATTCGGCCAGCGCGACCCGCTGGTTGAATATAAGAACGAGGCGTACAAGGCGTTCAGCAACCTGACGCACTCCATGTACGAGGAATACCTGCGTACGCTTTTGCGCCTGCAGGTTGCCGTGCAGCAGAACGCCCCGCAGATGCCGGCCGAGCCTGACCCGCTTGCGGGACGCGTAAGCTACTCGAACCCCGAGCAGGCGCTTGGCCAAACGGGCGTCGGGTCTGCCGTTGCGCAGCATCAGGCGCAGCAGCGCGCCGCCCAGGCCGGTGCGCCGGCGCCGAAGCCCGCGCCGCAGAAGGCCCAAACCTACGTGAAGGACAAGGACGACCCGTTCGCCAACGTTGGGCGCAACGATCCTTGCCCGTGCGGTAGCGGCTTGAAGTTCAAGAAGTGCCACGGAAAGAACCTGTAAGTTCCTTCTGAATGAACCCGATGCGAGCCTTTCCCCTTGCTGCACTTTCCTTGCGGCGGGGGAGGGGCTTGCTTTGTTAAATAGGCTGAAGGCTAGGGCTGCAGACGGCGTGATGCGCTCGTTCGGGTTCGCGCGCTTCCTGGCAGGGGGTTGGCCTTCTGCCATGTGCGAAAAACCTATGCACTCTTGCGCCCTGCCCTCGGCAGTGGGGGCGCTTTGCTGCTACTATGAAAAAACTATGGCTGATAAAGAACTGAAAGATATCGAGCAGATTGCGCAGCGCGTCGCCGACGCGCACGCGTTTTTGCATATCGACGATAAAACGGCGCAGCTGGTGGCGCTTGATGCGCAGATTGCCGCGCCCGGGTTTTGGGACGATGCCGCGCATGCGCAAAGCGTGTCGAAGGAAGCCAGCGCGCTGCGCGACGTCATCGACGATTATCGCGCCGCGCAAGGCTTACTTGACGACGCCCGCGTCGCGCATGAACTGGCGGGCGAGGACCCGGCGTTCGCCGAAGAGGTCCAGTCCACGCTTGAGGCGCTTGACGCGAAGCTTGACCAGCTTGAAATCACCAGCTGGTTTTCGGGCCGTTTCGACGCTGGCGATTGCATCCTCACCGTAAGCCCCGGCCAGGGCGGCCTTGAGGCCCAGGACTGGACGGACATGCTGTACAACATGTACACGCGCTATGCCGATCTGAAAGGTTGGAAGGTCCGCGTGCTTGACCTGGTGCCCGGCGCCGAGGCCGTAGGCCTGAACAAGGTCACGCTGCAAATCGAAGGCCGCCTTGCTTACGGCATGCTGCGCAGCGAGAACGGCGTGCATCGCCTTGTGCGCATCAGCCCCACTGACGTGAAGCAGCGGCGCCACACTACGTTTGCCGCGGTTGAGGTGCTGCCGGTGCTGCCCGACGACATCGAGGTCAACCTTGACATGAACGACGTGCGCGTCGACGTGTACCGCTCAAGCGGACCGGGCGGGCAGTGCGTCAACACCACCGACTCGGCCGTTCGCCTCACGCACCTGCCCACGGGTATCGTGGTGACGTGCCAAAACGAGAAATCCCAGCTGCAGAACAAAGAAGCCGCCCTGCGCGTGCTGAAAGCCAAGCTGTACGAGATCGAGGAGCAGAAGCGCCGCGACCAGATTGACGAGCTGCGCGGCGATCGCATGGAGAACAGCTTCGGCAGCCAGATTCGCAACTACGTGCTGTTCCCGTATCAGCTGGTCAAAGATGTGCGCAGCGGCGTGGAAACGGGCAACGTCGACGCGGTGCTTGGCGGCGACATCGACGAGTTCGTGGTGGGCTACCACAAGTGGCGCGTCTCCACGCAAGAGGAGTAGCGCTGCACTGCAGCCGCCGTGCGGGGCTGCGGCAAGCAATTGCGATAGCGGGACGCGGCGGAAATGCAGCCAGAGCGTTCCCTGTTGATAGGAAAACGTCAAACTGACGAAAGGACGATGGAATGACCGAGCTTGAGCTGCGGGCATGCGACATGCGCATCGACATCGTGCGCATGATCGCGGAGGCGGGAAGCGGACACCCCGGTGGGTCGCTTTCGTGCACCGATATCCTCACCGCGCTGTATTTCGGCGGCGTGATGGACCACAACCCTGAGGACCCGAAGTGGGAGGGGCGCGACCGCTTCATCCTTGCGAAGGGCCATGCAGCGCCGGCGCTGTACGCCGTGCTTGCTCACGCCGGCTACTTCCCGCGTGAAGAGCTCTCCACGCTGCGCAAGCTTGGCACGCGCCTGCAGGGCCATCCTGATTGCAACCTGTGCCCGGGCGTCGAGGTTTCCACCGGCTCGCTGGGCCAGGGCCTGTCCATCGCGGCCGGCGCCGCTGCCGGCCTGAAGCTGGCCGGCAAGCCGCAGCACGTGTTCTGCCTGCTTGGCGACGGCGAGTGCGAAGAGGGTCAGGTGTGGGAGGCCGCCATGTGGGCTGCTCACGAGGGCCTCGATAACCTGGTGGCCATCGTCGACCGCAACCACCTGCAGATCGACGGCGACACGGCCGACGTGTGCGACCCGGGCGACATGGTGGCGAAGTTCGCCGCGTTCGGCTGGAACGCCAGCACCGTCGACGGCCACGACATCCATGCGCTTGTTGCTGCGCTTACCGCTGCGAAGACGGCTGCAGATGGCAAACCGCACGTGCTGGTGGCGAACACCATCAAGGGCAAGGGCGTGTCGTTCATGGAAAACCAGGCCGGTTGGCACGGCAAAGCCCCCAACGCCGAACAGACCGAGCAGGCCGTGGCCGAGCTTGAGGCCGCGAAGAAGGAGGCATAGCCGTGGTACAGCTTGCAAACGAAGAACAGTCCCGCATCAAGCGCGCTACGCGTGCTGCGTATGGCGTCACGCTTGCCGAGCTGGCAGGCCAGGGCGTGCCCGTGGTGGCCGTTGATGCCGACCTGACCGGCTCCACCACCACGAAGAAGTTCGCCGAAGCCGGCTATGCCGACCGCCTGTTCAACTGCGGCATCGCCGAGCAGAACATGATCGACGTGGCCGCCGGCCTTGCCACGTGCGGCAACGTTGCTTTCACCGGCAGCTTCGCCGTGTTCGGCACCGGTCGCGCCTACGACCAGATCCGCAACACCGTGTGCTACTCGAACCTCAACGTGAAGGTTGCCCCCACGCACGCCGGCGTGTCCGTGGGCCCCGACGGCGGCAGCCACCAGATGCTCGAGGACATCTCGCTTATGGCCGGCCTGCCGAACATGCGCGTGCTCGTGCCGGCCGACTACGCCGCCGCTTGCGCCGCGCTGCGCCTGGCCGCTGCAACGCCGGGGCCGGTGTACGTGCGCATGGGCCGCGCTTCCGTGCCTGCCGTGTACGCCGATGGCGTTGAGCTGGAGCTCGGCCGCGCCTACGTGCTGCGCCAAGGCACCGATGTTACCATCGTGGCGTGCGGCGTGGAAGTGGAGCAGGCGCTTGCCGCTGCCGAGGAGCTGGCGGCCGAAGGCATTTCCGCCGAGGTCATCGACGCGTTCTCCGTCAAGCCGCTTGATCGCGAGACCATCGTGGCCTCCGCAAAGAAGACGGGCCGCGTCGTGGTGGCCGAGGAGCACAGCGTGCACGGCGGCCTTGGCGCGGCTGTGGCGCAGGCACTGGTCGAAGAGCATCCCGTCCCCATGCAGTTCATCGGCATGAACGACCGCTTCGGCAAATCAGGCGAGTTCGAAGAGCTTATGGCGTACTTCGGCCTGGATTCGAAGGCGATTGTCAAAGCTGTGAAAAGGCTCACGGCCAACTAGGGGTTCTGCTAGAATCTGTTCGTCTCAGTACATCACTACATGAATGGAGCAAACTGTGACGAATAGTATGAGCCAAGGTGCTCCTGCGCGCCCTGGGCGGCACGCAGCAGCGCATGCGGCGCCGGCGCGACAAGTGACGTCGCAGCTGTCGGCATCGCTTCCGGTGCTTGAAATCGATGATACTCCGCAGCAGTCGGGTACACCTGTTATCACGTTCGATCATGTGTCGAAGGTGTACCCGGCCCAGCCTAGCAAGCCCGCACTCAACGATATCTCCCTGCAAATCTACGCAGGCGAGTTCGTGTTTTTGGTAGGCCATTCCGGTTCCGGTAAAACCACGTTCATCCGCATGCTCATCCGCGAGGTGAAGCCCACGTCGGGCCACATCTACATCGCCGATGAGGATCTTGCTAGCATGCGCAATTGGCGCGTGCCGTACCTGCGCCGCAACATCGGCTGCGTGTTCCAGGACTTCAAGTTGCTGCCGAACAAAACGGTGTTCGAAAACGTTGCGTTCGCACTTGAGGTAATCGGCAAATCCCGCCACGTCATCAAAACGCAGGTGCCCGAGGTGCTGCGCCTTGTAGGCCTGCAGGACAAGTTGAACAAGCGCCCGGACCAGCTTTCCGGTGGCGAACAGCAGCGCGTGTCCATTGCCCGCGCCATCGTGAACCGTCCTCCGGTCCTTATCTGCGACGAGCCTACGGGCAACCTTGACCCGCAAACGTCTCGCGGCATCATGGACCTGCTTGAGCGTATTAACCGCACCGGCACCACCGTCGTCGTTGCAACGCACGACCGCGAAATGGTGGACAACATGCGTCGTCGCGTCATCGCGCTTGACCGCGGCAACCTGACGCGCGACCAAGATCGAGGGGTGTACGGTTTCGATGTCTAGTTTCTTTTACTTTCTCAAGGAGTCGCTGACCGGCTTCACGCGCAACCTTTCCACGGCGCTTGGCTCCATCGTCACCATCTTCCTGTCGCTTTTGATCATCGGCATCTTTTTGGTGGGCGGCTCTGTGGTGAACAACGTGGTGAAGTCCGTCGAGCAAGAGGTCAACATCACGGTGTGGATCGCCGACGACGTCTCCAGCTCCGATGTCCAGTCGCTGCAGTCGGCCATTCAGTCCATGAGCGCCGTTTCCTCGGTCAGCTTCACGGACAAAGATCAGGCGCTTGAGAACTTCAAGAAGTCCTCAAGCTCGGACATTGCCGAGTCGCTTGACGGTCAGAACCCGCTTCCGGCCTCCATCGACGTCGAGCTGTCCGACCCGCAGATGGTCGAGGACGTTGCCAACCAGATCGAGGCGAACACCACGTTCCAGAAGATCTGCGACAACCCGTCCGATCCGTCCGACTCGCTGCGTTACGGCGAGAAAACGGTCGACCGCTTGTTCCAGCTGACCAGCTACGTGCGCGTTATCGGCGTGGCGCTTATCGTGCTGCTTATCTTCATCGCGCTCGTGTTCATCAACAACACCATTCGCCTGGCTATTCTTGCTCGCCGCAAGGAAATCGCCATCATGCGTTTGGTGGGCGCGTCGAACGGGTTCATCCGCGGGCCGTTTTTGATGGAGGGCGCTTTGCACGCCATCATCGGCGCGGCGCTTGCCGTGGGTTCGCTTGAGCTTTTGCGCAACCTGGCGCTGCCGCAGCTGCAAAACGCGCTGACGTGGCTGCCCATCGACCTGTCTACCGGCACATTCGCGCTGTTCTATGTGATGCTGGCGGTGTTTGGCTTGGTCATCGGCCTGCTTGGTTCCGCGTTCGCCATGCGTCGTTATCTGAAGGTGTAAAACAGGAGCTTTCGTGCCAAGGCATTTCGACAAGAAGTCATCCATAGCGGCCACTGCGCGCAAGGCGCGGGCCCGCAACATAAAGTTGGCGAAAGTGTTTTCGTGCATCATCGTCGTAGCCGCCGCGT
Organism: Senegalimassilia sp.; assembly: GCF_977052095.1. Lineage (NCBI taxonomy): Bacteria > Bacillati > Actinomycetota > Coriobacteriia > Coriobacteriales > Coriobacteriaceae > Senegalimassilia > Senegalimassilia sp. The sequence goes on along the minus strand of NZ_CDRSTZ010000058.1, from coordinate 3,942 downwards.
TTGCCGGCGGCTTCGCCGTTCGCGGCAACGTTGATTTGCTCGATTCGCTGGGTCTCACGCAGCTTACCGGCAGCCCCGATGCGAAGGCGAAGGTCTCGCAGCAGCCTACTACGTACAATTCGCTTTCGGCGCGTGTGGACGAGGTGGAAGGCATCGTGAACAACGACAGCCTTGATTCGTACGACTTGGACACGGCCACCACGAAGATGCTCGATGCGTTCGCGCTGTCCACGCAGGACCCGTACCTGCGCTATTACGACGCTAGCCGCCGCACGGCCATGAACTCGAACCAGGATGCCGCGTCTTCGAGCGATGGGGTGGGCGTGCTGTTCAACGAATACAACGGCAGCGCTTATGCCGTGGACGTCTTCGAAGGCTCCGATGCGCAAGCGGCCGACGTGCGTTCGGGCGATGTGGTGGTTGCCATCGACGGCGATCGCAGCCACGCGTGGTCAACGTCCGAGGTCACGGCTGCGCTTAAACGCGATGAAGGTTCGCAGGTGGTTATCACGTGGCGCCGCGGCGCGTCGCTTGACGATGCAACGGGCACGGAATTCACCACCACCCTTACCGTTACGTCCTCTACCGTGAAAAACGTCACCACCGAGCTTTCCGATTCGGTGGGCTACATTCAGCTGCGCCAGATTTCGCAGAACTCGGCCGATCTGGTGCGCCAGGCCATCTCCGACTTGGACGCGCAGGGTGCGCAGGCCTATGTGCTTGACTTGCGCGACAACCCCGGCGGTTATCTGACGCAAGCCGTGGACATTTCCAGCTACTTCGTGAAAAGCGGCACCATCGTGCGCATTGTTACCACGGGCGCTGACGAGACCACGAAAAACGCCACGGGCTCGGTGCTGACCGACAAGCCGCTGGTGGTGTTGGTGAACGGCAACACGTCTTCTGCTGCTGAGGTTATTGCTGCATCGCTGCAGGACAACCAGCGCGCTACGCTGGTGGGCGCCACCACGTTGGGCAAAGGCTCGGTGCAGGTGACGCACGATTTGTCGTTTGGCGGCGCGCTTCGTTACACCGCGGCATACTACAAAAGTCCGCTGGGCCACGACATCGACGGCTTGGGCATCCACCCTGACGTGGCTATTGCCTTGTCAAGCGACGAAGACAACCAGAAGTCGTTCGCGCTGGAAATGGCGCAGTCAATGGTGCGTGAATAGATGGGGCGCACGCGCAAGCATACGCGCCGCCGACCTCGCGCAAACCCGCATGGCGTGCTGACGGTGCACGGCGGCACGTTCGGTTTCGTGCGTACGGCCGAAGGCGAATACTTCATTCCCGAATCGAAGATGGCAGGAGCGTTCGACGGCGATCTGGTGGAAATTGCGCCGCTGCCGGCGCGCGGTGCGCAGAAAGGCGCTGCCGAAGAGCGCCCCGCTGCGCGCATTCTGCGCGTCATCGACCGCGCGCACGATACGGTGGTGGGCCGCTATGAGGTGGCCGAGCCGTTTGGCGTGGTGGTGCCCGAAGACCGCAATATCTCCTATGACATTTTCACCATGCGCGCCGATTTCCCCGATGTGCCCGATGGGGCGCTTGTGCGCGTGCGCATGACGGCGTATCCTTCGCGGCACGAAGCTGCGTGCGGCGTTATCGAAGAGGTGTTGGGCACTGCCGAGGAGGCTACCATTTCCGTTGACGCCATCGTTGCGTGCAACAAGCTGGAAACCGTGTTCTCGGAAGGCGCGCTTGCCGAGGCGCAGGCGGCCCAGCTTGACGAGGTGGGTGCGCTTGCCGCAGGGTATCGCGACGTGCGTGACCGCTGCGTGTTCACCATCGACCCGGCCGATGCGCGAGACTTCGACGATGCGCTTTCGCTTGACCCGGCGCAGGATTTCCTGCGCGATGGCGCCGTGTGGCGTTTGGGCGTGCACATCGCCGATGTGTCGCACTACGTGCCGTGGAGCAGCTCGCTTGACCTTGACGCTCGCCGCCGCGCCACAAGCGTGTATCTGGTCGACCGCGTCATCCCCATGCTTCCCGAGCAGCTTTCGAACGGGCTGTGCTCGCTCAACCCGAACGAGACGCGCCGCTGCATGACGTGTGACGTGTATCTTGACCAGGACTGGAAGGCCGTTGGCTACGACATCTACCCGGCGCTTATGCGCTCGCAGGCGCGGCTGACGTACGGGCAGGTGCAGCAGGCGCTTGACGGCGATGCCGCCCTTCCCGACGACATCATGCAGCGCGTGCGGTTCCTGTCGCAGTTCGCCAAAGCGCGCATCGCAGCGCGCCAGGTGGCGGGCGGCCTCGATTTCGACTTCCCGGAAGCCCGCGTGGTGCTTGACGACGACGGCAAGCCGCTGCGCGTTGACCTGCGTCGCAAAACCGAGGCAACATCGCTGGTGGAAGAGGCCATGATCCTGGCGAACGAGGTGGTGGCCCAGCACCTAAGCGAGCGCGGTTTCCCTGCGTTGTACCGCGTGCACGAGAAGCCTTCGCCCGATAGCTTGGCGGCGCTGCTTCCCGTGCTGCAGGAGTTCAGTTGGTTCTCTCGTATCAGCCCCGAGCGGTTCGTGGCGGGCGATGCGCACGCCATCGCGCGCGTGCTTTCCGAATCGCAGGGCCGCCTTGAGGGCAGCCTGGTGCAGACGCTGGTGTTGCGCGCCATGAAACGTGCCGCGTACAAGCCTACGTGCGACGGTCACTTCGGCTTGGCCAGCGAAGCGTATACGCACTTCACCAGTCCCATTCGCCGCTATCCCGACCTGGTGGTGCACCGCATGCTATGCGCGCAGCTGACGCGGCGCCCGCAAAAATTCGAGCAGGAAGTGGCGGCGCTGCCGTGGATAGCCGAGCACGCCTCGGTCATGGAGCGCGTTGCCGAGAAGGCGGCGCGCCAGTCGCAGGAGCTCAAACTCATCGAGTACATGGCGGGCTTTCTCGGCGAGGCGTTCGACGCCACCGTGTCGGGAGTGGCGTCGTATGGCATGTACGTCAGCCTGGACAACACCGCCGAGGGCATTGTGGCGGCGCGTTATCTGGGCGACGAGTACTTCGCGTGCGATGCGGTGCGCTATCAGCTGGTGGGACAGGACAGCGGCAAAGTGTTCCGTCTGGGGCAGCGCGTGCGCGTGGTTTTGGCCGCTGCCGATGCGAAAGCGGGCCGCCTTGACTTTTGCTTGGAAAAGTGACGCCTTCTTCAGCTATCGGGCTCTTTTACTACGCAGGTGAATCTTCATGCATTCATAACCGCACGTCAAATGCGTGTGGGGTTTGAACGCAACGCGCAGATACCGTGAAACGCTGCGGCGTCGGGTTGCATGGTCGCGACGTTGGACTAACATGCTCGGGTACGAAAATCGGGCGCATGTTGTGTGCTGTCTGCACCGCGCAAGAAGAGGAACAAAACAGAAATGAATACTCGCATCACCGAACTTCTGGGCATCGAGGTGCCCATCATCCAGGGTGCTATGGCGCGCATCGCCGATGCCAGCTTGGCCGGCGCCGTCAGCGAGGCGGGCGGGCTTGGCATCATCGCGTGCGGCGGCGCTCCGCTGTCGTGGGTCGAAGAGCAGGTGCGCGCTGCCCGCACCATCACGGACAAGCCCCTTGGCGCGAACGTCATGCTCATGGATCCCAACGCCGCCGAGTTGGCGCGCCTTTTGGTGGACCTGAAAATCGACGTGGTCACCACGGGCGCCGGCAGCCCCGCCAACTACATGGACATGTGGAAAGAAGCCGGCATCAAGGTGATCCCCGTGGTTGCCACTACCGCGCTTGCGCGCCGTATGGAGCGCCTTGGCGCCGATGCCGTGATCGCCGAAGGCACCGAAAGCGGCGGGCATGTGGGCGAGCTCACCACCATGGCGCTGGTGCCGGCGGTGTGCGACACGGTGTCCATCCCCGTCATCGCTGCCGGCGGCATTGCCGATGGGCGCGGCATCGCGGCCGCGTTCGCGCTGGGCGCCGAGGGCGTCCAGATGG
>NZ_CDRSTZ010000057.1:0-11799 GCF_977052095.1 Senegalimassilia sp. | reverse complement strand
ACCGCTGTGGCGAAGATCTTCGTAATAAGGTAGTGCACGCCCAGCAGCTCCACGCCGGCCCACATGCAGCCGTTGTTGATAAGCAGGCCGATGACCGACAGCACCACGAATATGACGAACTCGCGCGTGCGGCTCATGCCCTCTTTGTGCGTGAACACGTAGCGCATGGAAGCGCAGTAGTTGAAAATCACGGAAACCGTGAACGAAATAGTGGCGCTGACCAGGTAATTTACTCCGAACAGTTCCGTGAGCACCACCAGCAGGCCGTAGTCGATGACAAACGCGATGACGCCGACGACGCCGAATTTCATGAACTGCGCGATAAGCTTCTTCACGCGAAAATCCTTTCGAAAGATACAGCCAGGCATGCGGCCCGGCAGCCGGCAGGGGCGCACAGCACAAGCGCGAGGGCGCAAAACCGGCCAATGCATAACCGCTCGATTATCGCACCGCGCGGGCGCGCCGCACAACAAACCCCGCAACATGCACGCATATCCTGCGGAAACGAACACATATCTCTAGCGCGGCAGGGCGGATTCGAGTAGCATGGCGAATAACTTTGTGCACCTGACTTGTTGCATCGGGCGAAGGCTCGATGCGCTTACCAATTAAGAAGGAGCAATCGGTGACTTCAGACATCGAGGCCGTACGCCGCGGGTGCGGCGTGGCCGTCATCATACCCTGCTACAACGAGGCCGTCACCATCGGCAAGGTGGTCGACGACTTCCGTCGCGTCATGCCCGAGGCCGACGTGTACGTCTACGACAACAACTCGTCGGACGGCACGGGCGACATCGCGCGCAAGCACGGCGCCATCGTGAAGGTGGAGCGGCGCCAGGGCAAGGGCAACGTCGTGCGCCAGATGATGCGCGACATCGACGCCGACTACTACCTCATGGTGGACGGCGACGACACCTACCCCGCCGAGGCCGGCCCCGACCTGCTGGCGCCGCTGGCAGCCGATGAAGCCGACATGGTGGTGGGCGACCGCCTGTCCAACGGCACGTACGGCGAGGAGAACGACCGCGCGTTCCACGGCTTCGGCAACAACCTGGTACGCTTCCTCATCAAGGCCATCTACGGGTTCGAGTTTTCCGACGTCATGACGGGCTACCGCGCCTACAACAAGGTGTTCGCCAAGACCATGCCGGTGCTGTCCCCCGGCTTCGAGATCGAGACGGAGCTGTCCATCCACGCGGTGGACAAGCGCTGGCGCATCGCCGAGGTGCCCATCGACTACCGCGACCGCCCCGAGGGCAGCGAGTCGAAGCTGTCCACGTTCTCGGACGGCTTCAAGGTGCTCATGATGATCCTGTCGCTGTTCAAGGACTACAAGCCGCTGGCGCTGTTCTCCTGGGTGGCGCTGCTGTTCGTGCTGCTCGGCCTGATTGCCGGCGTCCCGGTTATCGCGCAGTTCGCCGCCACGGGCCTGGTGCCCCGGCTGCCAAGCGCGCTTTTGGCCGTGGGCCTGGTGTTCGTGGGCCTGCTGGCTTTCACGTGCGGGCTTATCCTGGACACGGTGGTCAAGGGCGCGCGCAAGCAGTACGAGATTCAGGTCACCGAAGCTTACGAGCGCTACGGTTGCTGCGACAAGGCAGAATAAGGTATCATTACCGCAGCAGCGCGTCTTAAGGAAAGGTCCTTCACATCTAGGCCGTGTGATACTAGGGTGCTTTCCCTTAGGCGCGCTGCTTTTTTAGTGCAAGCCGGCATCAGCTGTGCATACTTCGGCAACTTATGAAGGAATTGTGGCCCGCCGAAGCGGGGTCTTGCGCACCTTCTGGGATTTTGACATACTAATCAAGCTGCTTTTCGACACGGAAGCGCACTTCGTCCCCATAGTCTAGAGGTTAGGACGCGGCCCTTTCAAGGCTGAGACACGAGTTCGATTCTCGTTGGGGGCACCATTCGAACGCTAAGGGTCGGTCGAGCACCGGCCCTTTTTCTTTTCCAGAAGCCGGTTTTCGCCGGCTTTTCCTATACCGAGGGAAAGGTTCCCGCCATCACTGACGTCATCGCAACCGCCGATCAACCTGAAGCCGAGCGCCCGCTTGTGCTGGTCATGCACGCGTCGGTTGGTTCGGGCCATCGCAGCGCGGCGAACGCGATCGCGCAGGCGTTCGAGCTCATGCGCGACGAGCAGGCCGCCGAAGGCGCCGCAAGCACGCAGCAATCCGACGTGCCGCACATTCCCGAAAACCTTGAAGTAAAGGTGCTCGACATCCTGGATTTCGGGCGTATCGTGTTCGACGGCGATAAAACCGCTTCCATGTTCACGGGTCCTACGCGCCCCGTCTATGACTTGACCTGGCGTTATACGTTTACCGGCCGTCTTTTATGGGGCGGCGGCACCGTGTGGGCGCACATTATGTACCCCAAGTTCGTGGAATACGTGCGCAATCGCCCGCCTGCAGCCATCGTGTGCACGCACATCACCGCCGCCAACGTGGCCGTGTCCGCGCGCATGCTTACCGGCCAGCACTACCCCATTGTGTGCGTGCCCACCGATTACGAAACCGAGGGCCTGTGGCCGCACCTGTCAAGCGACCTGTTCTGCGTGGCAACCGAAAGCATGGCCGAAACGCTGCGCCCGCGCAAGGTGTCCGAAAAGCGCATCCGTATCACAGGCATCCCCACGCGCGACGATTTCCGCCGCACGTACGACCGCGCCGAAACACGGCAGCGCCTGGACCTTCCGCAGGACAAGCGCATCGTGCTGGCGCTGGCCGGTGCGTACCTTCCGCGCCCGTATGTGCACTTCCGCAACGCGTTGGACAATCTGCTGCCGTTTCTGCACACGCTAGGACATTCGCTGCATTTCGTGTTCGTTGCCGGAAACGACCGTGAATACGCCGAGCACCTGCGCACTCAATGCGCCGAGCTGGGCATTTCCGACAACGTCACTGTGCTTGAATACGTGGAGGGCATGGCAGCGCTCATGGCCGCATCCGACCTGGTCATTTGCAAGTCAGGCGGACTTACCGTCACGGAATGCTTGTGCGCGCAGGTGCCCATGATCTTGCTGGGCAAGGCTTACGGGCAGGAAAAAGCGAACGTGCGCATGCTCACGTCGCTAGGCGCCGCCATGCACGTCACCACGTGGCGCGAGCTGCTTGACGCGCTGCGGCACGTGGCGAACAACCCCGACAGCGTGCGGGCCATGCTGGTCAACGGTAGCTTCCTGCGCCGGCCGAACGCCGCGCGTGATATCGCTGCCGCCACGCTTTCGCTGGCCGACGCGCCCAAAGACGAATCAGACCCGCTGTACAAAAAGCATTTTCTCCACTTCTACTGGGGAAAGAAACCCGCGCACGTCCGCTAAAGCGTGCGCACCTCAGAAAGGAACGAACCATATATGTCGCATTTCGACGAACTTGGCCTGTCCGGCCAGGCGCTGCAGGCTGTGGCCGAGCTGGGATACGCCAACCCTACGCCCGTGCAGCAGCAGGCTATCCCCTACGTGCTTGAGGGGCGCGACCTTATTGCCGCCGCGAAAACGGGCACGGGCAAAACGGCCGCGTTCTCGCTGCCGTCCATGGACAAGCTGGGGCACGCGAAGGGCAACAAGGGGCCGCTGATGCTGGTGGTCACGCCCACGCGCGAGCTTGCCGAGCAGATCGGCGAGGTGTGCGGCACCATCGCGCATCACACGCATCACCGCATCCTCACCGTGGTGGGCGGCGTGTCGTACAACCCGCAGATTCAGGCGCTGGGGCGCGGCGTGGACATCCTTATTGCCACGCCGGGGCGCCTGGTTGACCTGATGGAGCAGGGCGCCGCGCACCTGTCCAACGTTGAGGTGTTGGTGCTTGACGAGGCCGACCGCATGCTTGACATGGGCTTTTGGCCCGCCATGAAGAAGATCATCGGCGCTACGCCCTCAAGCCGCCAAACGCTTTTGTTCTCGGCCACCATCGACCACACCATCATGAAAACGGCCGGCAAGCTGCTGCGCAACCCCGCCATGGTGGAGATCGCGCACAAGGGAGAGACGGCCGACACCGTTGAGCAGTACGTCATGCACGTGCAGCAAGCGGTGAAGCCCGCGCTGTTGAAGGGGCTGCTGAAAGAGCGCGGGCATCGCCGCGTCATCGTGTTCTGCCGCACGCGCAGCCGCGCTGACGCCACATGCCGCCGCCTGAAGAAGGTGGGCTACCACGTGGAGGCCATCCACTCCAGCCGCAGCCAGAACCAGCGTCGCCGCGCACTCGAGAACTTCGCCAACGGCCAAACCGACGTGCTGGTTGCCACCGACGTGCTGGCGCGCGGCATCGACGTAGAAGAGGTGGAGTACGTGGTGAACTACGACTTGCCCACCGTGCCCGAAGACTACGTGCACCGCATCGGGCGCACGGGCCGCGCGGGAGCCACGGGTTTCGCCGTGTCGTTTGTCAGCCCCGAAACCGCCGACGCGCTGCGCGACATCCAGAAGCTGGTGAAGCGCGAGATTCCCGAACTTGAACTTGAGGATTTCGACATGCACGAGGCCGAGATGGAGGCTGCCGCGAAGGCGCAGCAGGCCGAGGCACGCCGCGACCCCGAGATTCAGCAGGCGAAGAAGGAAGAGGCCGCGCGCAAGCGCAAGAAGGCGCGCGCCCGCGAGGCGGCGGCCGCGGTAGAGGATGCGCGCAGCAACCGCAAGGGCGCGCATAACAACCACAGCGGCAAGAAGCACGCCGACAAGCCCGCCAGCGGCACGGCGAAGGCCAGCAAGAAGCACGCGAACGCGCAGAATGCGCTTGCAGCGAAGCCCGCGAAGGCGAAGCGCCCCGCGAAGGGCGGCGCTGGCGAAGCGGCGCGCAAGGGCGGCGCGGGCAAGAACGCAGCCGACAAGGCCAAGAGCGCGCCGAAGCGAGCGGCGGCCGCACCTGCCGGCGATTTCCGCCCCGGACGCGCACATCGCGCCGCCGTGGCCAGCCAGCGCAGCAGGCGCCGCTAGCAGTTGGTATCGCGCCGATAAGGGATATGGCACAAGCGCGGTGCCAAACAACCGCTAAAGTATTGCTGTCTTAGGAGGGAGGACAGCATGCGCATAGCGGTAGCTAGCCAAGGGCTTGATGTTGCCTCGAAGGTTTTGCGCTGCGCCAGCTACATGTGCTATCGCGTGGATCGCGGCATGATCGTTGATTGTCAGAACATGCCGAACCTGTCGCTTCCGCCCGCCCAGCTTGCAACGCTTATGAAAGACCTCGGCGTCACGGTTATGCTTGCGCAAACCGTTGAGCCGAGCGCACGAACAGCGCTTGAGCAAGCGGGAATCGAGGTGGAGGCAGGTTCCACGGGAACAGCATCCGGAGCGGCGCGCACGTACTTAGCGCACACGCTGGCCGGCCGCGACGAGGAGTTGGAGGCCTCGTAAAGGGCAACGCGGCACGCCAAGCAAAGCGGCAACACATGAGAAAGCGCCACCAAGGCGCTTTTTTCATGCCTGCATTCGCAGGCGCGCAAAGCTGCTCCCCGACCGCAAAACGACCCCGCCCGGTTTTTCCGGACGGGGTCGTGAGTTTCGCAAGCGTTAAAGCTTACAGGGCCTTCTTGGCAACCTCGACGATAGCGGTGAAAGCCGCGGGATCGTTGATGGCCATGTCGGACAGCACCTTGCGGTCGAGCTCGATGCCAGCCTTCTTCAGACCGTTCATGAAGGAGGAGTAGCTCATGCCGTTCAGACGAGCACCAGCGTTGATGCGGGTGATCCACAGACGACGGATCGCGCGCTTCTTGTTGCGGCGGTCACGGTACTGGTACTGCAGCGAGTGCTGCACCTGCTCTTTGGCAGCGGTGTAGGAACGGGACTTCGCGCCGTAGTAACCCTTTGCACGGTTGAGGACGGTGCGACGCTTCTTCTTGGCGTTAACTGCACGCTTAATACGAGCCATTGATTATCACTGCTCCTTATTGACTAGCGACGGCCGAGGTTGCGGGCCACGACACGACGGTCAGCGGCAGCCAGCTCGGTCTCGTGACGGAAATTACGCTTACGCTTCTGAGACTTCTTCGTCAGAATGTGGCTCTTGTAAGCCTTAGCGCGCATGATCTTGCCGGAACCGGTAACGCGGAAGCGCTTAGCCGTACCGCGATGGGTCTTCATCTTAGGCATTGCCTTGGTCCTTTCCTTCGTCTTTCTTATCGTTTGCTTTCTTTTTCTTCGCCGCCATGCTTGCGGGAAGCGGGGCGATGAGCATGTGCATGTTGCGGCCTTCCATCTTCGGCTGGCTTTCGATGACCGCAATGTCTTTGAGGTCGTCGGCCAGGCGCTCCAGAATGGTCAGGCCCTGTTCCGGGTGCGCCATTTCGCGGCCGCGGAACATGATGGTGATTTTGACCTTGTTGCCCGCGGAGAGGAAGCGAAGCACGTGCTTCTTCTTCGTGGTGTAGTCCCCGATGTCGATTTTCGGGCGGAACTTCATTTCCTTGGTCTCGATCTTGCTTTGGTTCTTGCGAGCCTGCTTCGCCTTGATGGCTTGATCGTACTTGAACTTGCCGTAATCCATGATGCGGCACACGGGCGGTTCCGCATTCGGGGCGATTTCCACAAGGTCAAGCCCCTGGTCGTCAGCAACGCGCTGCGCCTGGGCAACCGGGTAGATACCCAATTGCGTACCGTCGAACCCGATCAGGCGGCACTCGCGCACCGTGATCTGTTCGTTGAGCCTAGGCTCCTGAGCAGCTATCGCACTCACCTTCCTTCCTTGCATGCGATTGCATGGCATAAAAAAACCCACAGCTTAAAAGCGTGCGGGCAGTATGAACTATCCGAGTTCGGTATTCATAGAACCCATCAGCAGCTTAAAAGCGCCGAACTAGGTGGGAGGCACATGCCCCCGCTTGTTAACAGCTCAACTAGTATAGCGCGAACCGCCCAGCGCGCAAGAGGGAATTTTTCCTTGCGCGCCAGCGTCCACAAGGCGGACACATGCCGGCACCCATCCGCCATCGAGTGCTGAGGGGGCCTGGCTGCAGCACAATGTTTCGGCGCTAGACGCGTTTTCGGTGCGAAATCTGCCGATTGGACGGTTGCGCTTGTTTGTGGGGCGTACTACACTAGCGCCAATGAATTCTGTTTCAGGGCGAGGTGTAAATCCTCACTGGCGGTAACCAGAAGCGCCTGTTTGCGGCACGCAAGCGGCGGGCTGGAAGTCCGCGACCCTGTGCGTTGCAGGCAGCTGCACACGCAAGGCTGACCCGGTGCGAATCCGGGACCAACGGTGACAGTCCGGATGGAAGAGGCAGAGTTCGCGATGCGCATCGCGCGGCCGGCGGCCGCGGCGATTTCACGTTGAGCGAATACAAGCCCGTATGGAAGGAATTCATACGGGCTTGTTCTTTTCCGCGAAGCAAAGGGCATCCCCGCCAGGACGCGCTTCGCAGAAAAGAGGCTTCACCATGTCGCAGGTAACCACCGCCGGAGCAATCAAGAACACGAACCGCTGGTCAACGCGCCAGCTGGTTACCATGGCGCTGATGTGCGCCATCGCCGCGCTGTTCTCGTTCGTGCAAATTCCCATCCTGCCCGCCGCGCCGTTTCTGACGTACGACCCCTCGCTCATGCCCGCCATGGTGTGCGGCTTCGCGTTCGGGCCGGGCGCCGGCTTTGCCGTGGGCGCCGTGGCCGCCGTCATCCACGGCCTGATCTTGGGCGAATGGGTGGGCAGCCTGATGAACATCTGCGCCACGCTGTTCTTCGTAGTGCCCGCCGCCGCCATCTACGCGCGCAAGCACACGTTCGCCGGCGCAATCGCGGGCCTGCTGGTGGGCTGCGTCATTGCCACCGCGGGCGCCGTGCTGACGAACCTGACCATCGGCGTGTGGTTCTGGTACGGCAGCGCCGACGCCATCATGCCGCTGATGCTTCCCGCCGTGGTGCCGTTCAACCTTATTAAGACCGTGCTGAACTCCGCGCTGACGCTGATAGTGTACAAGGCCATCTCCAACTTGATCACCCCGAAGAAAGACCAGGTGAAGGGCCGCTAAGGCTTTGCGTGTCCGCCGCGCCCTACTTCCCGCAGCACGAAAGGATTCGGTGACCTGCCGAAATGATTGATATCGACAACGTTCGCTTCACGTATGATGGCGTGCATTTCGCACTTGACGGCGTGAGCGCGCACGTGGAAACCGGCGAGTTTTTGTGCATCCTGGGCGGCAACGGATCGGGCAAGTCGACGCTAGCGAAGCACCTGAACGCGCTGCTGGTGCCCGACGAAGGGCGTGTGGTGGTAGACGGCATGGACACCGCCGACGCCGAGTGCACGTATGCGGTGCGCAAAACGTGCGGCATGGTGTTTCAAAACCCCGACGATCAGCTGGTGGCGTCGCTGGTGGAAGACGACGTGGCCTTCGGCCCCGAAAACCTGGGTATTCCCACGCCTGAGCTGCGCGAACGCGTGACGCAGGCGCTTGAGGATGTGGGGCTTTCCGGCTTTGAGCGTCACGAGACGCACGCACTGTCCGGCGGACAGAAGCAGCGCGTGGCCATTGCCGGCGTGCTGGCCATGAATCCGTCGGTGCTGGTGCTTGACGAGGCGTCGGCCATGCTGGATCCGCGCGGGCGCGCGGGCCTGATGCGCGTATGCCGGGAGCTGCATGAGCGCGGCATGACCATCGTCATGATCACGCACTTCATGGAAGAGGCGGCGCAGGCCGACCGCGTCATCGTGATGGAGCGCGGGCACGTGGCGCTTGAGGGCACGCCCGACGAGGTGCTCTTGCAGGCCGATGCGCTTGATCGTTTGAACCTGGACGTGCCGTTCGCGGCGCGGCTTTCGCTTGACGCGCGCCGCGCGGGCGTGAACGTGGCACCGACGGTGAATGCCGACGAGCTGGCTCAGCGCGTGCTGGCGCTAGCGGGCGCGGGCGCGCAGAGCCCTGCGGCGGGTGGCGCTTACGCCCCCGCAGCCCAGCCGGTTGCTGCGGCGGAAGACTCGCAAGAAGGTGCCGGGAGTTCGCAAGCGGAAAGCGCAAGCGGCAACGGCAGCAACGCCTTCCCCACCCAAGAAGCTGCGGCGCGGACGCCTGCGAGTTTTTCCGCTTCCGCAGGCATAGACGCCACGGGCTCGCAGACGGGCAGCGAAAACGACAACGGCGACCTCTTCCCCACTTGCAGCGAGATGGCTGGCAAGCTGGTATCTGTTGCTGCGTCAGGCGACGCCGGGGCCGTCAGCACTGGCACCGGCACGCCGCTCATCGAGTTTTGCGACGTGTCGTTCACGTACGATGCCGCCGAGGCCAAGCGCCAGCGCAAGCGCGGCGGGCAGCAAGCGAAGCGCCAGGCGAAATGGGGCAACGCACCCGACAGCCTGTGGGCCATCCGCAACGTGTCTTTCGCCGTGCATCAGAGCGAGTTTTTGGGCATCGCCGGGCACACGGGCAGCGGCAAGTCCACCATCATCCAGCACATGAACGGCATCCTGAAGCCCACGTCGGGACAGGTGCTGGTTATGGGCGCCGACATTTCCGACAAGCGCTGCGAGGCCAGCCTACGCGGCAGCATCGGCGTGGTGTTCCAGTATCCCGAGCACCAGCTGTTCGCCGAGACCGTGTACAAGGACGTAGCGTTCGGGCCGCGCAACCTGGGGCTGAAGGACAACGAGGTGGATGCGCGCGTGCGCGAGTCGCTTGAGCGCGTGGGGCTAGCGTTTGACGAGGTGGCCGAGAAGAGCCCGTTCGAGCTGTCGGGCGGCCAGCAGCGCCGCGTGGCGTTCGCGGGCGTTTTGGCCATGAATCCGCGCGTGCTGGTGCTTGATGAGCCGGCCGCGGGGCTGGACCCGGCAAGCCGCACGTCGTTTCTGGGCATGATTTCGCGCCTGCACCAGCAGGGGCTGACCGTGGTGATGGTGTCGCACAGCATGGACGACCTGGCGCGCATGTGCGACCGCGTGGCCATCATGAACGAGGGCCAGCTGCTGGGCATCGGGGCGCCTGACCAGCTGTTTTTGCGCGCGGCCGAGCTGAAGCGCGTGGGGTTAGGCACCACCGAGGCGCAGGCGTTCGCAAGTGAGCTGGCCGCGGGCGGCATGGCCGTTGAGGCCGGCAAGCTGTACAACGAGCAGGATTTGGTGGACCTGGTGGCGCGCGCGTGCGGCAGCGAAGAGGCAGGAGCGAATGGCTGCGCGGGCGTGGCGGCGGGCAGCGCTACGGGCACCGCGAGCGCTGCACCCGAGGCCTCTTCGCCGGCAGCTTCCGGCAACGCCGAGCGTGCAGCAGCCGACGCGGGTTCTTGCGAAAGCACAGGTGAGTAGCTATGAACGCGGGATTTTCCTTCGGTAGCTACATCCCGGGGCAAAGCTGTGTGCATCGACTTGACCCGCGCACGAAGCTGGTGCTGGGATGCGTGTTCATCGTGGTGCTGCTGTGTTCGCAATCGGTGATGACGCTGGCCATTTGCGCGGCGTTCGTGGCCGCGGCGTACGGGCTTGCGCAGATTCCGCCGAGCAAGGCCGTGGCGTCCGTGGTGCCGCTTATGGCCATCGTGGTGATTGTGGCGCTGCTGAACCTGTTCGTTACGCAGGGTGGCAAAATTCTTGTTGACCTGGGATTTCTTCGCATCAGCGAAGCGGGTGTGTACACGTGCTTGTTCATGGGCGCGCGCCTGACCATCATGATGCTGGGCATGAGCCTTATCACGCTTACCACCATGACCATCGATCTGACCGAGGCGTTCGAGCGCCTGCTTTCGCCGTTCGCGCGTTTCGGCCTGCCGGCGCACGAGCTGGGCATGATCATGGGCATCGCGCTGCGGTTCATGCCGCAGTTCGCCAACGAACTGGTGACGGTGTACCACGCGCAGGTCAGTCGCGGCGCGAAGCTGTCGAACAGCCCTGTCAAAGGCGTGCGCATGCTGTCGTCGCTGATGGTGCCGCTGTTCACCAGCGTGTTTCGCCACGCGGAAACGCTGTCGGCGGCCATGGACGCGCGTTGCTATCACGGCGGCGAGGGGCGCACGCACCTGCATCCGCTGCACTTCGCCCCGCGCGACGGCGTAGCAGCAGCGGCCGTAGCGCTGCTGGCCTGCTGCGTGGCGGCGCTGAACGTGTTGTTGTAAGGGCGCAAAAGCGTCCAATTGCCCTCTCTCAGCGAAAGAGCGCATTACGAATGTAGCTGAGTTGTTGCAGGTTTCCGGCGTTATGCGAAGGAATCGACTTACAACTCCCCCGCGAATTCTTCGAAAAGCCCCGGAAACGAGCAGCAAAACCTGTATGTAAGGCGCCAACGTTGCAGGTTTTCGGGGTTATGCGGAAGCGTTGCTTCGCACAACCCCGAAAACCTGCAACAAAGCCCCTGCTTTTACAACGCGCCAGGAAGGAACCGAGCGCCGCAAGGTGCTTCGCATCAAACACGAGCAAAGGAGAAACGATGACCGGGAACGAGACCATTCTGCAGTATCTGACGAGCGTGCCCGCGTGGTACCTGGCCACCAGCGAGGGCGACCAGCCGCATGTGCGCCCGTTCAGCTTCGCCGCCGAGCAGGACGGCAAGATTTGGTTCGTCACCGCCACCACCAAAGACGTGTGGCGCGAGCTTGAAGCCAACCAGAAGTTCGAGGCAACGGCATGGTGGCCGGGCCACGGCTGGCTGATTCTGCGCGGCAAGGCCGGCCTTGAGGACAAGGCGAACGCCGACATGCGCTACGCAGGCTACGCGCACCTGTGCAGCCTGGGCGAAAGCTATGACGGCCCGGACGATCCCACGCTGGTGTTCTTCAGCGTCGAGGAACCCGAAGCCTGGATCTGCAACCACGAGGAATGGAAGCCGCTCGAGCTGTAGCGGGTGGAGAAAGGCGGGCGGGGGGGCAATAGAGCACCG
>NZ_CDRSTZ010000056.1:0-12313 GCF_977052095.1 Senegalimassilia sp. | reverse complement strand
ACGGCATCGTGAAGAACCGCTACGTGGGCCGCACGTTCATCCAGCCCACGCAGGCCATGCGCCAGCTGGGCATTCGCCTGAAGCTGAACCCGTTGCCGTCGGTCATCCGCGGCAAGCGCCTTGTGGTCATCGACGACTCCATCGTGCGCGGCAACACGTCGAAGAAGCTCATCGAGATGCTGCGCGCCGCCGGCGCCACCGAGGTGCACTTGCGCATCGTCAGCCCCGAGGTGCTGTGGCCGTGCTTCTACGGCATCGACACCGACACGCGCGACCAGCTGATTGCGGCGAACATGACGAACGCGGAAATGTGCGAGTGGATGGGCGCCGATTCGCTGGCGTTCATCAGCCTGCAGGGCCTGCGCGACAGCCTGCCCGACGTGCGCACGCCGGGCTATTGCGAGGCGTGCTTCTCGGGCGATTACCCGGTGGAGATTCCGTCGTACACCGCGCGCAACAGCTTCATGACGAAGGCCGACTTCGCCGAGCAATACGCCCGCGAGGCGGCCGAGGCCGAGAAGACCCAGATCAGCGTGTAAGAAGCGAAGGCGAAGGCTGCCGGTTGCAACCGGTAACCGGCAGTGTGCGAGGTGCGGGGCGCGTCCCCGGGGCAGGCCCGGAAGGCAGGCCCGTGGGGGCTTCAATGCTTTCTCGTGATGCGGCGGTTTCGCGCTTGGGCGCGCCGGTATGGCCTTCGCCATGTAGTAGGTAACAGGTCCTTTGGACTTCAACGATAAGGAGCAAACAGTGAGCAAGCAGGAAGTCACCTACGCAGCGTCGGGCGTGGACATCGCCGAGGGCGCGCGTGCCGTTGACGCCATCAAGGAAACCGTGCATTCCACGTATCGCCCCGAGGTGGTGGGCGACATCGGCGGCTTCGGCGGCCTGTTTTCCATCGCGGCGGCCAAGGACATGGCCGAGCCGCTGCTGGTGTCCGGCACCGACGGCGTCGGCACGAAGCTGAAGGTGGCGCAGCTGGCGGGCAAGCACGGCACCGTGGGCATCGACCTGGTGGCCATGTGCGTGAACGACATTCTGGCGTGCGGCGCCGAACCGCTGTTCTTCCTGGACTACATCGCCATCGGCAAGCTGCGCCGTGAGCACGTGGCCGAGGTTGTGGCCGGCATCGGCGAGGGCTGCCGTCAGGCGGGCTGCGCGCTCATCGGCGGAGAGATGGCAGAGCATCCTGGCGTCATGGATCCCGACGACTACGACCTGTCCGGCTTCACCGTGGGCATCGTCGACAAGCCGAAGATGCTGGATCCCGAAAGCGTGCGCGAGGGCGACGTGCTTATCGGGCTGGCGTCGTCGGGCCTGCATTCGAACGGTTATTCGCTGGCGCGCAAGGTGTGCGTGGAGGGCAAAAGCCGCGAAGAGCTGCTGGCGCCCGTTGAGGCGCTGGACGGCCAGTCGGTGGCAGACGCGCTGCTGACGCCGACGCGCATCTACGTGAAGCAGGTGCTTGGCACGCTCGCGGCGTGCCCGGGCGCGGTGCGCGCGCTGGCGCACATCACGGGCGGCGGCATTTCCGAGAACTTGAACCGCGCGCTGAACGAGCGCGTGGATGCGCAGGTTGACCTGGGCTCTTGGCCGGTGACGGCTGTGGCGAAGTACGTGTGCGACGCCGCCGAGCTGTCCGAGCCGCAGGCGCTCAAGACGTTCAACATGGGCGTGGGCATGATCTTGATCGTGGACCCGGCACGCGCCGAAGAGGTGGAGGCCGCGCTGGCCGAAGCCGGCGAGCAGACGTACCGCGTCGGCCGTATCGTAGCTGGCAAGGGCGAAGTAACCTATACGGGCGAAGGCAACCTCTACGGTTTCGAGGGGTAAACGCCTGCGACGCGCAAAGTGCGCCGGCGAAAGCGCGTGAGAGGGAAAGTGCCGATAAGCGAAATGCCTAGCAAGGGCCGCTGCAGTATTCGGGCCGCAGCGGCCCTTGGCGTTTGACGGTCTTTTGGGCGCGTGTATTTGGTTTTCCGCGCGCAGGACGTTGTCGCGGTCCGCTGTTTCGCTGGAGTTTTTGCTTCTTGGGGCGCGCTCCAGGCCGTTTGATTTGTTGCACAACAAATCAAACGGTTGCTTTGCTACATGGATGCTACCTCGGCCATGTGCTGATCGATAACCCTCATTCCCCGAGAGGGGATGGATTGGTATTTTTATATTGTTAAGCGTACGTATGTACGCTATAATTTGTCTTGTAATACCGCCCTGGTTAGTGGTATAAATAACATTGGTCCTCCCGAAAGGGTCGGCCTCCAAGAGCCGGGGGGTTTCCCCCGGCATTTTATTTATGGAGGCAAAACCTATGCGGGAGATTTCAATATTCGTGGATGAATCGGGCGATGCTGGCGAAACGTCCCGCTTCTACCTGATTACCCTTGTGTTTCACGAGCAGAATCTCAACATCTCCAACGTCATTGCGGTTTACGAGCAAGATTTGGCTAGGCGAAACATGGCGGATATTCCAATGCATTTGGGACCGCTGATGAACGGCAATGATGACTATAAGTTCCTGACGATTGCCGAGCGGAAGCAGTATCTATCCTGCTTCCGTATTCTCGTTGAGCATATGCCATTCTCGTACATTACGCTTGCATATGAAAAGGCGCATTTCAATGACGAGATTGCCAAGCTTCTCATGCGCATGAAACGCGATCTTACACAATTTCTGTTTGATCGCTTCGAGTACCTTAGCCGGTTTGAAGCGGTAAAAGTTTATTACGACAATGGACAAAGCATCGTGACAGAGACAATTCATGATGCGGTCGAATACGTCTTGGCCAAGAACGCGATTATTTATAAAGACGCAAGCCCACGTGATTACAGGCTCTTTCAGGTGGCTGATTATATCTGCTCGCTAGAGCTTATCGATGCAAAATACTCATGCGGAGCTCAAAGCAATACTGACGAGAGGTTTTTCGGTGCTTACGGATCGTTTAAGAAAAACTGGCTAAAGAAGCTACGGAGGAAGCGGCTTGCGTGACGAAGGGGCAAGTTGTTTGTCATGCTTTATAGGTTTCAAGTAATGATTTCTGGTCAATTTTGAGTTTGCTCAAGGTCTTGGGAGTTTCTAGCTTGCTGCTGGTATGACGGGGTGATTTTTGCTGGGAAAGCACAACCCTTTTGGGGTGGTATGTGCTCATGAACTGGGGAAATGCACTGTTTACCAGAATTTTGTAGCAGTTGTGAAACGGTATTGATACGGGTCGTTGTATCTCAACGAGCGGTTACAATCGTTCCCGCTCAAATTTCTTCTGCCTTGTTTTGAGCATTCTGCATATGCGTTTCGGTGCAAGCTTCTACTGACCTCTGCGTCTTTGCTTGCGTGTTGGAGTTTTCGGAACGCTGAATTATTTGCTTCACCTTAAATAAAACGAATTGCTCGCTGCGTTTTGCGGCGGCTTGGTTGTGTGCGCTTTTTGGGCGTGCGGGAAGATGAGTATGCTTGTTTCTCGGTTTATGAGCCGGCGTTTGGGCACTACCTCGGCCATTCGCCAGGCTTTCGAAAAGGCTGAACAACTGAAGAGCGTGTACGGTGCTGAAAACGTGTTCGACTTCAGCATTGGCAACCCTACGGCGCCGTGCCCTGGCGGCGTGCGCTTCGCGTTGGCCGAAACCGAGCGAAACAGTGCCCCTGACCTGCATGGATATATGGACAGCGCCGGATACGCCTCTGTGCGCGAAACCGTTGCGGCATCGCTTGCGCGTCGTTTTGGCACGCCGTATACCGCTGCCGACATCATCATGACCACGGGCGCGGCCGCCGCTATCAACACGTTGATGCAGACGGTGCTCAACCCCGAGGACGAGGTCATCGCGTTCCTGCCCTACTACCCGGCGTACCGTGTGTTCATGGAAAACTGGGGCGCGAACTTGGTGGAAGTGCCGTTCGATCCTGAAACCCTGCTTCCCGACGTGCCCGCTTTCGAGCGCGCGCTGACGCCGCGCACGAAGCTGGTGATCGTGAACACGCCGAACAATCCCTCGGGGCTGGTGTATCCGGCCGAAACCGCTGCCGCCATTGCGGCGGCGCTTTCACGTGCGCAAGAGGCGTTCGGCCATGCAATCCTGCTGCTTTCCGACGAACCCTACCGCGAGCTTTTGTTCGACGGTGCGCAAAACCCCTGGTGGCCGGCCCTGTATCGCAACACGGTGGTGGCATACTCGTTCAGCAAGTCCGCCTCGGTTGCCGGCGAGCGCATCGGTTACGCGGCACTGACGCCGGGCATGGACGAGCACGACACGCTGCACGCCGGCATCCGCCGCTCGCTTGGCGACGTCGGTTTCGTGAACGCGCCCGCCACGGCGCAGCGTATGGCCGCCGCCTGCGCCGACGAACCCGCGCCCGTTGCGTATTACGATCGCAACCGCCGCATGCTGGCCGATGCCCTGCGCGCCGCGGGTTTCACGTTCGTGCCCGGTAACGGCGCGTTCTACCTGCTGCTTGCCGCGCCCGATGGCGACGAGCAGCTGCTGCTCGACCGCCTGGCGGCGTGCCGCATCATCGCGGTGGGCGGCACCGATTTCGGCTGCCCGGGCTATGTGCGCCTTTCGTACTGTTTGGCCCCGGAAGCCATCGCCCGCGCGCTGCCGGCGTTTGCCCAGGTGACACGCGAATACGCACCCGCTCCGCACCCAACTGCCCGCCCCGCTTCGCCTACTGAATAGGAGACCTGCGCATGAAGGACATCACCGTCAGCGACCTGTCGTTTGGCTACGCTGACTCCGACAAGCTCATCCTGCAAGACGTGCAGATGCACGTGCGCGAAGGCGACTTCGTGTGCCTGCTCGGCCAATCCGGCTGCGGTAAGTCCACGTTTCTGCGCCTGATGGCGGGCCTGGAGACGCCCACCAGCGGCACCATCGCCGTGGACGGCCAGCCCATCACGGGCACCAGCCTGGAGCGCAGCGTGGTGTTCCAGGATTACGGCCTGTTCCCGTGGATGTCGGCGGGGGAGAACATCGTTCTGGCCCTGCGCCAGCGCTTCCCCGAGAAAAGCAAGACCGAATGCCGCAGCATCGCGCGCCAGGCCCTGCGCGACGTGGGACTGAAAGACGAGGTGTTCGGTCAATACCCCAAATCGCTGTCCGGCGGCATGAAGCAGCGCTGCGCCATCGCCCGCAGCTTCTCCATGAACCCGCCCATCCTGCTGATGGACGAGCCGTTCGGCGCCCTTGACGCCGTCACGCGCGCTCGCCTGCAGGACATGGTGCTTGACCTGTGGTCGCACGAGACGCAGAAAAAGACCGTGTTCTTCGTCACGCACGACGTGGAAGAGGCGCTGCTTTTGGCCACGCGCATCGTCGTGTTCGGCCAATCGCCGTCGCACGTCATCTTCGAGAAGGAAATCCCGCTTGAGCGCAAGCCGGGCCGCAAGGAGATGTACGAGAGCAAATTCATCATGGATTTGCGCAATGAACTGGTGGAATACATCAACCAGGACGTTATGAACCACGTAGAGGACTAGGGCGCGAACCGGCCCTTCCCGATAGCCCAAGCGCAATCGCGCCGGCACACCGAGAAATCCGCAAGGAAAGGAACATCCGCATGATCAACCACTTCACCCGCCGCAGCTTCATCGGCCTGTCCGCCGTTGCCGCCGCCAGCCTGGCGCTTGCCGGCTGCTCGTCGAACAACGACACCGCCGCCAAGACCGACAACGCCACCAGCACCACCACGGCCGCCAAGGAAACCCCCACGGTGCGCCTGGGCACCACCAACGACGGCCACATTTTCAACGCTATCGCCGATGCGCAGGGCTACCTGGCCGAAGAGGGCGTCAACGTTGAGGTCAGTGTGTTCTCCAGCTCCGACGACGCGTTCCAGGCCCTGTTCAGCGGCAAGGTTGACGTACTTTCCAACAATGGCACGAACCTGCCGCTTACCCACATCGCCTCCGGCCAGGACCTCACCATCTACGCCGGCTACATGATCACCGGCTGCATGCCCATCATCGCGAAGGCCGGCACGAAGTGGAACGGCGTCGAGGACCTGCTGGGCAAGACCATCGCCTGCTCCGGCAACGAGTTCGCCGTGTTCGGCCCGCTGTACGACGCCGGCCACACCATGGACGAGGTGACCACCATCGTGCTGTCCAACCATGCCGACCGCGTGGAGGCCGTGCGCTCCGGCAAGGCCGACTACGCCATCTGCGGCACCAGCCAGAACTACAACATCTCGCAGATCGACGAGGTTGAGGTCATGTGCTACTGCAGCGACATCACGCCCGACTACTCCTGCTGCCGCGTGGCGTCCTCGCAGAAATTCCTGGACGAGAACTCCGAGGCCGTCACCGCCATGCTGCGCGCCTGGCTGCGCGCCCAGGATTGGTACGAGGCCAACCGCGACGCCACCGCCGAGCTGGTGGTGAAGCAGACCGGCTCCACGCTGGAGTATGTGCACGCCTACATGGACAACGAGCACTATCGCCTGAACCTCGACCCGTACCGCACGTCGGTGGAGCGCGCGTGGAACTGGATGGGCGAGATGGGCTTGTTCCCCGACACCGCCGCTTCCATCAAGATCGACGAGCACATCGACACGAAGCTGTACAAGGCGGCGCTGGACGCGTGCACCGAGAAGCACAAGAGCGAAAGCCCCGAGTTCTACACGAAGATGAACAACATCTACGCCGAGTACGACGCGTAAGTCCGAAAGAAACGAGGTAGGGAAGCGGCATGAGCCACGTCAAAGCATTCGTCAAGAAATACTGGATCACCGCGGTGCTTATCGTCGCCATTTGCGGCGGGTACTGGGGCATCACCCACGCGGGGCTGCTCGATTCGGTGCTGTTCCCCACGCCTGAGCGCATTTGGAAGGCGTTCATGACGTATGCGGACACCATGCCGCTGAACTTCACGTCGTCGATGGCGCTTTTGATCCCCAGCCTGGCGCTGGGCACCGTCATCGCGCTGGCGTTGGGCGTGCTCATGGGCATGAACAAGCGCGTGCGCGACACCATTTACCCCATCGTGTACGCCATCAGCGTGGTGCCGGCCATCCTGCTGTCGCCGTTTGCGCTGCACTTGGCGCCGTCGTTCACGGCCGCGTCTATGTTCCTGATTGTGTACAACACCATCTGGGCCACGCTGTTTGCCACGGTCACCGGCATCATGACCATCGACAAGCGCTACCTGGACAACGCCGCCACGCTATGCCTGAGCGGTCCGAAGAAGCTGATGAAGGTGATTGTGCCGGCGGCCATGCCGTCCATTCTGTCCGGTTTCGTCACGTCGCTGCGCAGCTCGTTTCTGGTGCTTGTGTTCGCCGAGATGTACTCCGCGCAGTACGGCATGGGCTACTTCGTGAAGAAGAACGCCGACTTCGGCCTGTACGACAACACGTGGGCGGGCTTCTTGTTCATGATCTTGGTGCTGGTCATTGTCATGCAGATCTTCGAGAAGATCAAGAACCACCTGCTACGTTGGACGATGGACTAGGGAGCGAACATGGCGAAGACGGAGTTTGTGGACGTTGCGTACAAGACGGGCGCGGGGCGCTACCTGCAGCAGGCCGACGCGCTGGAGCTGGCCGGCGGCGAGGTGGCGCGCCTGGGCAGCCGGGCGTTCGTGGTAGGCGGGCCGAACGGCCTGCGCGTTGCCGGCGCGCGGCTGGGCGCATCGCTTGAGGCGGCAGGCGTGCCGTTTGACGTGCAGGAATGCGATTATCCCACGTCGTACGAGGCTGCTGAGCGCCTGGCTGGTGCGGCGCGCGAGGCCGGCTGCAACGTGGTGGTCGGCGTTGGCGGCGGGCGCGTGATGGACCTGGCGAAAGCTGTGGCCGCTACGGGCGGCTGGCCGGTGGTGGAGGTGCCCACGTCCGTTGCCACGTGCGCGGCGTTCACGCCGCTGTCGGTGATGTACCACGAGGACGGGTCGTTTCGCGATACGTGGCGCTACGAGCGCGAGATCGACGTCGTGGTGGTGGACACGCAGGTCATGGCCACACAGCCGGCGCGCCTGATTGCCGCCGGCGTGCTTGACGCCATGGCGAAGGTGCCCGAGCTGGCGCACGGCAGCTGTGCGCTGGATGCGGAAGGCGAAGACGTGCAGCGCTGGTGCGCGTACCGTTACGCGCAGGTGAACAATGCCGAGCTGGAACGCTGCGCTCCGGCGGCGTGCGCCGAGGCGGCCGCGGGCACGCCGAGTGCGGCGCTTGAGCGCGTGGTGTTCCTGAACGTGGCGTTGACCGGCATCGTCAGCGCGCTGACGCGCGGGTTTCACCAAACGGCGCTGGCGCACAAGTTCTACGACGGCATGCGCACGCTGTACGCGCAGCGCGCCGCAGGGTACCTGCACGGCGAGCTGGTGGCAATTGGCCTGGTCATGCAGCTGGTTTACAACGGCGATGAGGCCGAAGCGGCGCGCGTGCGGCAGCTGATGCGCCAGCTGGGCATGCCGGCAACGTTGCCCGAGGTGGGCGTCGCGCGCGATGACGCGGGCATCGAGGGCCTGAAGCGCTACATCGACGACGGCGAGTTCATCGGCGCCGATACGGCCGACCAAGCGCGCTACGACCAGGCGTTTAAGGCCCTGTTCGCGTAAGGGTGTTGGGAGCGCGGGGCGAGCGCGCGGCCGCAGCGCCGGCCTTCGCCTTTGCCACCCCCCCCCAGGCCCTTTCGGGCACGAGCGGGCCGCTTCGGGCGGTTCGCTGTACGACATATAAGAGTAAGGAAGCAGATGAACGAAACGAATCTTGAGGGCGCCGGGTTCACCACTCGCGCCATCCATGCTGGTCAGGAGCCTGACCAGGCGTTCGGCGCGCTGGCGGTGCCCATTTACCAGACGTCGACGTTTTGCTTCGACAGCGTCGAGGACGGCATGGCGAAGTTCGACGGTACGAAGGACGGCTACGTGTACTCGCGTGGCGGCAACCCAACGCGCCGCGCGCTTGAGCTGAAGATGGCCGCCATCGAGGGCGGCGAGGACTGCGTGGCGGCCGGCAGCGGCATGGGCGCCATCAGCTCCGTGCTGCTGACGCTTTTGGCGGCGGGCGACCACGTTATCGTGGGCGACTGCGTGTACGGTTGCACGAACGTGGTCATCCGCGACGTGCTGCCGAAGTTCGGCATCGAGGTGACGCCGGTTGACACGGCCGACCTGGACGCCGTTGCAGCTGCCATCAGGCCGAACACGAAGATGGTGTACTTCGAGACGCCCACGAACCCGCTCATGAAGGTCACGGACATCGCCGGTGTGAAGCGTGTGGCGGGCGAGAACATCCGCGTGGTGGTTGACAACACGTTCGCGCCGCCGCCAGTGCAGCGCCCGCTTGCCTGCGGCGCCGATATCGTGGTGCACAGCGTTACGAAGTACCTTAACGGCCATGGCGACGTCATCGCCGGCGTGGTGGTTGGCACGGCCGACGACATCGCGCAGATCCGCAACATCGGCGTGACGAAGGTCAGCGGCGCCATCTGCGCGCCGTTCGACGCGTTTTTGATCATCCGCGGCCTGCAGACGCTTGGCATGCGCGTCAAGCGCCACTGCGCCAACGCGCTGGCCGTGGCGCGCTACCTGGAAAGCGTGCCGTGCGTCAAGCGCGTGCTGTACCCCGGGCTTGAAAGCTCGCCGTACCACGAGCTGGTGAAAACCCAGATGAACGGCCTGGGCACGGGCATTCTGTCCTTCGAGCTGGCCGATAACGTCAACGGGCTGTCCGGTTTCGAAGCGGGCAAGAAGCTGCTGAACGCGCTGCGCCTGTCGCACATCGCCGTCAGCCTGGGCGACCCGGCGTCGCTTATCCAGCACCCGGCATCCATGACGCACCACAACGTGTCGCCCGAGGTGCGCGCCGAGATGGGCATCACCGACGGCCTCATCCGCTTCTCGGCCGGCCTTGAAGACGACGAAGACATCATCGCCGACTTCAAGCAAGCCTTCGCCACGCTGTAAGGCGAACTATCGTGCCGCAAAGTGCTCCGGTACTTTACGGCATTTTCGTCATAGAGAAAAGCAAGCGGGCCCGCGGTTAAAGCTGCGGGCCCGCTTGCGTGCTTTCGTTGTCGGTGCGTTAGCGGCCGAGGCTTGCGTCGTGCTTGGCTTGCGCTTCGGCGCTGTAGCGCTGGCGGTAGCGCACGTCCACCAGCTCGGCAACGATGGCGATGGCCAGCTCGGCGGGGGTTTTCGCGCCGAACTTCAGGCCGATGGGGCGCTTGATGCGCTCCCACTGCTCTTCGGAAGCACCGCGCGCGATCACCAGGTCGTGCACGGTGGAGTTCTTGCCCTTGCAGCCCATCATGCCCACGTAATGCACGCCGTGGCGCACGGCCCACACGCAGCTGTCGGGGTCGAACATGTGGCCGCGCGTCAGCACGCACACGTAGTCGCCGGGCGCGGGCGTTAGGCTGGCCAGCCCGTCGAAGTTGCCGCCTTCAAGCAGCACACGCGTGGCGTCGGGGAAGCGCTCGGGCGAAAGGTACGCCGGGTCGTAGTCGACGGCCGTGACGGCGAACCCCACGTGCGCAGCCAGCGCCGACACCTCGGCCGCCGCGTCCGATGCGCCGAGCAGCCACACGCGCACCTGGTCGAACAGCGGCACGGAAAGCCAGGTCAGGCCTTCGAATTGTTCGTTGTGCATGCTCGGGCCGCGCGTGACGTCCTTCATCTGAAACACGTCGCGCGGGCTCGGCGTGCGCGCGGACACGATTTCCTTCGCGTCGTTGCAAAAGAACACGGCGCCTTGCCCGTCGGCCGAGCCCACGTCGCCATACTTCTTTGTGACCTCGTTGTCGGTGTTGGCCTGCGCTGCGGCGGCGTCCCACACGATCTTGAAGCCCAGCCAAGCCAGGTCGCCCTCGTCCATGGCGCGCGCGGCGCGCTCGAACACCGGTGCATCGGCTGCCGTGAGCGCGGCGGCAAGTTTGCCCAGGTCATCGGGGGATACGTGCGCGTTGCCTGCCAGCGCCTGCGCGCTGAAGCACGGGAAGTCCTCGACCGAAAGCTCCACCGCGCGCCCAGCGCGCAGTTCGGCAGCAATGCTCTCCAGCAGTTCCTTGTTCATGTAACCACCTTCACATCGTATGGTACTCACATTGGGTATGCGTCTTTGAGGCACCAGTTCTCGATGCCCCGAAATTCAGAAAAATCAGCAAGTTGCTTTACCGGCATTGACGTGGGGTACTTTCGTTTTCCCACGTCAGACGCTTGCAGGAAAATGAGTATTTCGGGGCGCGTGAAAACCACCGGGCGGCAAAGCGGAGCGCTCTGCCGCCATTTCTGTGCTTGCTATCGCAGCGTGCCCACGTGGCGACGCAGGGTGTAATGCCCTTGATGCGTGCCGACGGTGCATGCGCTGGCGGCCTTGTCCTGGGCGGCTGCGCCGCCTTCGGGCGCTACGTGCACGTGGCCGGCGTCGTCGACGCTTACGCGGCCGGCGGCAATCCAGCCGAGCACGCGCGGGTACAGCTCGTGCTCCACCTGGTGAATGTGCGTCTCGAGCGTCTCAAGCGTGTCGTCCTCGGCAACGCGCACCGGCTCCTGCGCCACGATGGGTCCCTTGTCGTAGTCCTCGTTGGCGAAGTGCACGGTGACGCCCGTGACCTTCACGCCCGCCGCGAACGCATCGGCGATGGCGTGCGCGCCCTTGAACGACGGCAACAGTGCCGGGTGCAGGTTCAGCACGCGGTTCGGGAACGCGTTCAGCATGACCGGCGTGACCTTGCGCATGTAGCCGGCCATAACCACATACTCGGCGCCGGCAGCTTGCAGCTCGTCGACGATGCGCGCGTCCGCGGCGTCGGGGTTAGCGTACACCGACCGGTTAAGAGCGGTCACCGGGATGCCAGCGGCTTTCGCGCGCTCGATGCCATACGCATCGGGACGCGAGGAAATCACCTTCACCACCTCAACGGCCAGACCCTTTGCGGCCTCGTCGATAATGGCCTGCAAGTTCGTGCCGCTGCCAGAAAGCAGCACGCCGATCTTTAACTTCTCAGTCACAGTTAGCCTTTCGTTCAGCGGGCGCTCGGCGCAGGTGCCGCGTCCGCAATTTCAATGCCTTGCCGTCAGTATACGCGCTGGCGGCAAGACAGGCGCCTTGCCGCCAGCAAGTGCCATCAAGTATTCAGGCGGTTCGGCGGGGAAATGTCGCGCATCCACCCCCGCCGTTGCGCAGTTCGCCTGTTGCTTTGCCGTTTTCGCCCCGCCGCCGCACCGCGGGCTTTATGATGGACGCATGCGAAACGGGCTTTCCCGCCCGGGGCACTCACCCCCCAGGTTCGGTAATTCGCGGGCGCGCGCCCGCTTTGCGACAGGAAACGGTTTGGAAGGAGCAAGTAAGTGGCAGATCCGAAGGTCAAGCGCGTACTTATCT
>NZ_CDRSTZ010000055.1:0-13896 GCF_977052095.1 Senegalimassilia sp. | reverse complement strand
TATTCTTACAGCAGCATTCACCTTGGGGTGTTAGCTCAGTTGGTTAGAGCGCCGGCCTGTCACGTCGGAGGTCGCGAGTTCAAGTCTCGTACATCCCGCCATTCAAAATCGAAAGCCGCCTCCGGGTGGCTTTTTCTATGACTATATTATTAGTGTTGTGGGACTATCTGGATCTCAGCAAAGCAAATGACATTTGCTGAATTTGTTGAGCGCTCAAACCAATCGTATTTTTGTTTAAATTGCTCGGGTTCATTCCACAAATTTCTTTAAGCCAGATTTCATGAAATTCTTTAGTTGAATGATATAGGCTAGTTCGGTATTGAACAGTAGAGACTCTGTCCCAATTACGGTGAGTTTGATCAATCCTGTCGAAATAAGCATAGGACACAAACCAAGAAGCGCCGATAGAGGCTAGTTTTTCTCCGCCGTCAAATGAATAACTGTGGCGTGCCATCGAAATCCTTTCTGAATGATTTAGTAGCGAACTTATATTCAAATGATAGCAAGTGAGCGGTAGCAAGTGAATGATAGCTAACCTTTAATGGGACAAAGGGACTGTCCCTTTGTCCCATTCTGAGCACACTTGCTTGAAATGTGTTGAGTTTTTCACCGTTACGGGCATTGTGTTGCAAACTCCTTTAGCAGTGATATGTTTTAGCAGCTAAATATTTAGGAACTAAAACATGTTGTGAAAGGAGTTGCGCATGGACGATTCCATACAGGAATTGCGTCAAGAATTGTTCTCGGCGGTTGTCCGCATGCGCCGGGCAAGCACGCATCCGCCGGTGCCGGTGGGCGTTACGCCCGCCGAAGGCCAAGCGATGATCGCGATAGCGCGTTTGGAACAGCAGGGCGCAAGCGTTCGCTCCGGCGAAGTGGCCAAATGCAGCCACTCAACGCCAAGCGCCATGTCGCAGGTGCTGAAATCCCTTGAGGAAAAGGGCTTTATCACGCGTCAGCGCAGCGCCGGGGATTGCCGTGGCGTGACCGTCCATTTGACTGAGCGGGGCTGGGAGCTTGAAACGCGGCATCGTCGCATGCACGATCGCCGCCTTGACGAGGCGCTGGCGTATTTGGGCCAAGATGACGCCCGGGAGTTCGTGCGCATAGTGAAGCGGCTGTCCGAATTCAACGCCACGCACCCGTGGACCGTTGCTGAAGAGGATATCGCTTCGGGCTTCTATAACGAAGCATCCGTGGACGGCCCCGAGGTGCAGCCAGGCCGAACCGTTGAACAGGGTGATGTCCCGTGCGCATAATCAAGAACTTGCTTGAGCACAAGGTTGCCGTGCTGCTGATTGTGGCGCTGTTGTGCGTGCAGGCCGCGTGCGACCTGGCGCTGCCGAACTACACGTCCGATATCGTCGACGTGGGCATCCAACAGCAAGGCGTCG
Source organism: Senegalimassilia sp. (assembly GCF_977052095.1). Lineage (NCBI taxonomy): Bacteria > Bacillati > Actinomycetota > Coriobacteriia > Coriobacteriales > Coriobacteriaceae > Senegalimassilia > Senegalimassilia sp. The sequence goes on along the minus strand of NZ_CDRSTZ010000055.1, from coordinate 12,502 downwards.
AGGACGTGGCCGCAACGCAGCTATCCGAGCGCACGCACGACCTGGTGGCCATGATGCTGCCCGAATCCGACGAGCAAACCTTCGCCGACGCCTACGCGCAAAACGCCGACGGCACGTACGACCTCACCGATGCCGGCCGCGAAAACCGCGCGGAGCTCAACGGCTCCATGGCGCTGCCGCTGACGGTGGTGCACTACGCCGACCAGATTCCCGATCTTGATCTTGACCAGGCGAAAGCTGCCTACGACGCCGGCATGGTCAGCAAGGACGACATCCTGTCCATGCTCGACCAAGCGCGCGGATCCATGGGAGACATGGCCGACACGCTTATCGCGCAGCAGGGCATCGCCGCCGCGCGCGCCGAGTACGAGCAGCTCGGCTTCAACATGGACGACATGCAGATGAGCTACCTGCTGTCTACGGGCGCGAAGATGCTGGCGCTGGCGGCGCTGGGCATGCTGGTGGCCGTCATCGTGGGCTTTTTGGCGTCGCGCACGGCCGCGAAAGTCGGCCGCAGCCTGCGCGAGCGCTTGTTCAACAAGGTGGTCAGCTTCTCCGACGCCGAGGTGCAGTCGTTCAGCGCCGCGTCGCTTATCACACGCGGCACCAACGACGTGCAGCTGGTGCAGATGGCCATCGTCATGCTGCTGCGCATGGTGCTGTACGCGCCCATCCTGGCCATCGGCGGCATCATCATGATCGCGCGCACCGACCTGTCCATGGGCTGGATCATCATCGCGGCCGTGGTTGCCATCGGCGTGGTCATCGTCTTCTTGATGAAGGTTGCCATGCCGAAGTTCAAGATCATGCAGAAGCTCATCGACCGCGTGAACCTGGTGTCGCGCGAGATCCTCACGGGCCTGCCCGTCATCCGCGCGTTCGGCCGCGAGCAGCACGAGGAGACGCGCTTCGACGAAGCGAACACGCGCCTGATGAAGACGCAGCTGTTCACGAACCGCGTCATGACGTTCATGATGCCGCTCATGATGCTCATCATGAATCTGGTGTCGGTGGGCATCATCTGGTTCGGCGGCCACGCCATCGACGCGGGCTCGCTGCAAACGGGCGACCTCATCGCGTTCATCACGTACTCCATGGTCATCATCATGGGCTTCCTCATGATCGGCATGATCTCCATCATGTTGCCGCGCGCCAACGTGGCGGCCGAGCGCATCGACGAGGTGCTCACCTGCGAACCCTCCATCGCCGACCCGGCGCCTGAGCAGGCCAAAGACGCCCAGCTTGCCGCCGCGGCCGCACCGGGCGCGCAAATCGCGTTCAACGACGTGAGCTTCCGCTATTCCGATTCCGCCGAATGCGTGCTTGAGCACGTCAGCTTCACGGCCGAAGCGGGCAAGACCACGGCCATCATCGGATCGACGGGCAGCGGCAAGTCCACGGTGCTCAAGTTGGCCGAGCGCTTCTACGACGTTACGTCGGGCAGCGTCACCATCGACGGCGTCGACGTGCGCGAAGTCAGCCAGCATGCGCTGCGCGCCCAGCTTGGCTACGTGCCGCAGAAGGCGTTCCTGTTCAGCGGCACCATCGCCAGCAACATCGGTTACGGCGCGCAAGACGCCGGCGAAGAGCGCATCCGCATGGCGGCCGACGTGGCGCAGGCGTCCGAGTTCATCGGCGAACGCGAAGAGGGCCTGTCCGCGCCCATCGCGCAAGGCGGCACGAACGTCTCCGGCGGCCAGCGGCAGCGCCTGGCCATCGCCCGTGCCCTTGCCACCGATGCGCGCGCGTACCTGTTCGACGACAGCTTCAGCGCGCTTGACTACAAAACCGATGCCGCGCTGCGCCACCAGCTGGCCAGCCGCCTGGCGGGCAAGACCGTCGTCATCGTGGCTCAGCGCATCTCCACGGTGCTTACCGCCGACCGCATCGTCGTGCTTGACGAAGGCCGCGTGGCTGGCTGCGGCACGCACGTCGAGCTCATGCAAACGTGCGAGGAATATCGCGAGATCGCCATGTCGCAGCTATCGGAAGCGGAACTGAAAGGGGGTGATGCGAAATGAGCGGGAAAAGCGAGGATTTGAAGAAGGTGACGCAGCGCCGCCCGCACGGCCCGGGCGCGCGCATGATGCCGGGCGAGAAGGCCGCTGACTTCAAGGGGTCCATCGGCAAGCTGCTGCGCTTCATGGGCCAGTTCAAAGCGCCGCTCATCTGCGCCATCGTGTTCGCCATCGGCTCGGCCGCGTTCAACATCGTGGGCCCGAAGGTGCTTTCGCAGGCCACCACCGAGCTGTTCGAGGGCATCGTGGCGAAAGTGGGCGGCACGGGCGGCATCGACTTCGACGCCATCGCCGGCATCATCGCGGCAACGCTGACGCTGTACGTCGTCAGCGCCGCGTGCAGCTTCGTGCAAGGCTGGATGATGACAAGCGTGTCGCAGCGCACGTGCTACGGCTTGCGCCGCGCCATCGCCGAGAAGATCGACCGCATGCCCGTGGGGTATTTCGAGCGCACGTCCACCGGCGACACGCTGTCGCGCATCACCAACGACGTGGACACGCTTGGCCAAAGCCTCAACCAAGGCGTCACGCAGCTGATCACGTCCGTGACCACCCTCATCGGCGTAGTGGTGATGATGCTGTCCATCAACCCGCTGCTCACGGGCATCACCGTGCTTATCCTGCCGGTGTCGCTCGTGCTCATCGCCGCGGTGGTGAAGTCGTCGCAGAAGCACTTCCGCGCCCAGCAGGCCAGCCTTGGCGCCATCAACGGCCAGGTGGAAGAGACGTTTTCCGGCCACGCCATCGTGCGCGCGTTCAACCAGGAAGGCGCCGTGGCCGAAACGTTCGGGCAGACGAACGGCAAGCTGTACGAAAGCGCGTGGAAGTCGCAGTTCCTTTCGGGCCTCATGATGCCCGTCATGAGCTTCGTGGGCAACTTGGGCTACGTGGCCGTTGCGCTGGTGGGCAGCGTGCTTGCCGTGCAGGGCACCATAACCGTCGGCGACATCCAGGCGTTCATCCAGTACGTGAAGAACTTCACGCAGCCCATCACGCAGCTGTCGCAGGTGGGCAACGTGCTGCAGCAGATGGCCGCCGCGGCCGAGCGCATCTTCGCCTTCCTCGGCGAGCCCGAGCTTGAGTCCGAGCAGCCGAAGGCGAAGGCTGCCGACGTGCCCTGCGACGTGGAGTTCGACCACGTGCACTTCGGCTACGACCCCGCCAAGCCCATCATCAAGGACTTCTCGGCGAAGGTTGCCGAAGGCCAGACCGTGGCGCTGGTGGGCCCGACGGGCGCCGGCAAAACCACCATGGTGAAGCTTCTCATGCGCTTCTACGATGTTGACGCGGGCGCCATCCGCATCGGCGGCACCGACGTGCGCGATTTTTCCCGCACCGACGTGCGCGACCAGTTCGGCATGGTGCTGCAGGACACGTGGCTGTTCAACGGCACCGTGCGCGACAACATCGCCTACGGCAAGCTCGACGCCACCGATAAGGAGGTGGAAGCCGCTGCCCGCGCCGCGTACGTGCACCACTTCATCACCACGCTTCCGCAGGGCTATAACACGGTGATCAACGAGGATGCCACCAACATCAGCGCAGGTCAGCGACAGCTTCTGACCATCGCGCGCGCCATATTGGCCAACAGGCGCATGCTGATTTTGGACGAGGCGACCTCAAGCGTGGACACGCGCACCGAGGAGCGCATCCAAAAGGCCATGGACAACCTTATGGCCGGCCGCACGTCGTTCGTGATTGCCCACCGGCTGTCCACCATCAAAAACGCCGACCTTATCCTGGTGTTGCAGCACGGTGACATTGTGGAGCAAGGCACACATGAAGAGTTGCTTTCGCTTGGCGGTGCGTACGCGGAACTGTATAATTCTCAGTTCGAAGACGACGTCGAAGACGAGGAGCGCGAATAGGTCGCACGCCCGTTTCGGCATGAAGCGAAAGCGCGTGCAACCTATGACCGCACAAAACGATACGCAGCAAACGGTAAGCCGCACGGGGGAAGGTCCGGTGCGGCTTGCCGCGTTTGATTTCGATGGAACGGCGCTTGACGGCAACTCGCCGGTCATTCTGGTGAAGTTTCTGGCACGCCGGCGCATGCTCAACCCGTCGGTGGTGCTGCGCATCGGACTTTGGGCCGCGGCGTACAAGCTGCGCCTGCCGCAGAACGAGGCGTGGGTGCGCGGGCTGGTGTTCCGCGCGTTTGCGGGCAAACCGGTGGAGCAGGTCGACCAGTTCCTGTACGACTTCTACGACGAATGCGTGGGGCCGCGCGTGCGTGCGGTGGCGCGGCAGGCCATGGAACAGTGGCATGAGCAGGGCGTGAAGGTGGTGTGCGTGTCGGCCACGTTCGAGCCCATTGTGGTGCGCGCCATGCGCGATTTGCCGTTCGACTACCAGATTTCCACGCGCATGAAGGTCAATCCCGACGGCACGTATGGTTGCGAAGTGGAAGGCTCGCCGGTGGAGGGCGACCAGAAGATGATCGAGCTGCGTCGTTTCGCGAACGCGAAGTGGGGCGTGGGCGGCTGGGAGCTTGAGGCGGCCTACGGCGACCACCATTCCGATCGCGCCATGCTTGCCGCTGCGAAGCAGGCGTTCGCCGTGTGCCCCGACCGCCCGCTGTCGCGCACCGCGCGCGAACGCGGCTACCAAGTGCTTGAGTGGTAGCGCGCCCATTCCCTCTTGCAGATAGTTGATTTCGGAAACGGCTTGGAAACGCCGCAGGTCGCGTGCGCTCTAGGGTTTGCGGGATTGTTTCAATTTCGTGCGCGCTTATGCACAGGCGCGCGCATCCGCTAAAATGTTACCGACTTATAGCTAATTACTTGAAGGGGGTTGGGTCGATGCTGGAGAGCAATATGAACAATATGCCCAGCCAAAACGATGATCGGGACAGCTCGGTTGGCGAATACCTGTCGCGTGCCGCGGCCGCGGTGGCGCAGGGCAACCAGATGCTGGCCTTGCATTTGTACCTGGCGGCGTTCGAGCGCGGCCAGGTGGCGGACGATTCCGTGCCCACGGAGGCCGCCATCGACGGGCTGAAGCGTGCGTGGCGCTTGGCGTGCAGCCTGAAAGAGCGCAGTATCGCCGAGTACGTGTTCGAGCGCATGGAGCCGTACCTGTCGTCGGACGAGGTGGCCGCCTGCGCTGAGCAGCTGCAGGAGCTGGCGCTTTCGAAGCTTGAAGAATTCGGGCTGTCGCGCGATGAACTTGAGGACATGACGGACATGATCTCGCAGGACATCATCGGCGGCGATGCGCACCTGCTGCGCGTCGAGCACCTTACGGACATGCCCGCGCCGCGCCGCGAAGACGCCCTGACGTCGCAGGTGCCTGAAGCGCCCACCGGCCAAGCGCCCGAAGATGCGCCGCAGCCGCCGGCGCCCGTTGCGGCAGGTGGCGCGCCTGCGCCGGCGCGCAAGCCTGCGGCAGGTCCGGCGGCCCCCGGCACGCCGCCCGCGCAGCAAAAGCAGGTGCTGTCGTCCATGGAGCACGTCACGTACAAGGAATTGGTCGGCTTCGACCAGGCCGTGGCCGACATGTCGGCCTTCGGCATCGGCATGCAGAAAGACCCGGCGTTCCAAGAGCTGGTCAAGCAGCTCAACGTGCGTCACGGGCTTGACCGCATGCCCGCGTGCGACGCGCTGCTCATGCGTAGCCCCGCGCGCGAGGATGCGAACCGCTTCATGACGGCCACCGTCGGCGAGCTCGACCTTCCCGTGCTGCGCATGCGCATGGAAGAGAACATGCAGGGCATGCCGGTGCTGTGCGTCATGGCGCAGGCCGACCGCCAGCCGAAGCTCAACAAGGCGCACAACGATTTCGAGGAACCGGGCGTGCTGGTCATCGAGGACATCGACCTGTGGTCGGCCCCGGTGTTCGACGCCCCTGAAGACCTTGGCGGGCTGATCATGTCCACGCTGTCGCGCGGCGCGCGCGAGGCGGTGAACCTTATCCGCAATTCGGCCGACAACCCCGACGTGTTCGTGCTGTGCACGGCCGCGGCCGGAAACGACATCGACCCGTTCTTCTTCGACTTGCTCGGACCGCTTTCCGCCATCGAAATCGACAACCCCAACGACAAGGAGCGCGCTGACATCTGGATGGACATCGCGCGCGAGCATCCTTCCATTCGCGGTGTCGATCGCGACGTGCTGGTGAAATACTCGAAGGGCATGCCGCGCTACGACATGTACATGGCCGCGCGCGAAGCCATCGAAGAAGCGTACAAAGACAGCCTCATGCAGCGCCGCTACGTTCCGGTGACCACGGACAACCTGTTCGACAAGCTGGCTGCCTACCAGCCGCTTGAGTCGGCGGAGTACAAAGCGCTTGAGCAAGCGGTGATCGATGACTTTAGGAGGGAGCTCGATCACTTAGACGACCTGTTGAAGGGGGAGGGTCAGTAATGGACATCACGCGGCGGTGCGACTACGCGTTGCGCATTTTGGAGGCGGCTTACCTGCGAGGCGACCAGTACGTGTCGGTCTCCGACATTTCCGAGCAGGAGGACATCCCGTATGCGTTTGCGCGCAGTATTCAGCACGACCTGGTGAAAGGCGGGCTTATCAAAACGGTGCGCGGCGCGCGCGGCGGCCTGGCGCTTGATTGCGACCCGGCGCAGATCACGCTGCTTGAGGTGCTTGAGGCCGTGCAGGGCCCGGTGAGCGTGTCTTTGTGCGCGGTGGATTCCGAGTATTGCAAGCGTCGCGGCGGGTGCTCGTACAACAAGCTGTGGATGGGCGCCGACAGCCTGCTCAACGCGTATTTCGACTCCATCACGCTCAAGGATTTGATGGAGCAGGGCGCGCGCCATCCCGCCATCAAGCAGGCCATTGCGGCAGCGCCGCCGCGGGCGCGCATGGCGTGCCCGGTGGATGCATGCGGTGGATGCGGCGCAGCCGGCAAGGCGGGCGCGAAGGCTTCGGCGAAACAGAAGCCGGCTGCCGGTGCTTCTGCTGCGGCGGCATCTGCGGACGCGGAGTAGCGCGTGGCCCGCAAAGATATCGAGCAATTGGCAGCGTCCGCGGTGTGGCCCGCGGGCGCTGCTTTGTCGCAGCAGGAGTTTTGCGCGCACGTGCGCTCCGAGGGCACGCGCCTGTACCGCGATTTGCCCTGGCGGGGAATCGACGATGCCTACGGGGTGCTGGTCAGCGAAGTGATGCTGCAGCAAACCCAGGTCAAGCGCGTGTTGGGGCGCTGGGAACACTTCATGGGCATGTTCCCCACGCCCGATGCGCTGGCTGCGGCGGCGCCGGCCGACGTGCTGGCCGAGTGGCAGGGGCTTGGCTACAACCGCCGCGCCTTGGCGCTGAAGCGCGCGGCCGAGGAGTGCTCGCAGCACCACGCCGGCGCGCTGCCAGTGGGTGTTGACGCGCTGCAGCAGCTTCCCGGCATCGGGCCGGCAACGGCGGCGGGCGTCACGGCGTTCGCGCGCAACCAGCGCGCCGTGTACATCGAGACGAACGTGCGCACGGTGTTTTTGCACCTGCTGTTTCCCGATGAAGAGGCCGTGCCCGACAAGCAGCTTGAGCCGCTGGTGGCGGCGTGCTGCCCGCCGGCGGGGCAGGTTCGCGCGTGGTATTATGCGCTGCTTGACGTGGGAGCGCACCTGAAGTCCCAGGTCACGAACCCGTCAAGGCGCAGCGCGCACTATACGCGCCAGTCGGCGTTCGAAGGGTCGCGCCGCCAGAAGCGCGCCGAGCTGGTGCGCATCGTGCTGGCATGCCCGGGCATTGCGCTTGGCCAGGCGGCGAAGCGCCTTGACGCCGAAGAGCGCGCCGCCGGGCGCGACGCGGTGGACCCGCAGCTGTTCGCATCCATCGTGGCGGATTTGACGCGCGAAGGCTTCTTCCGCGAAGAAGCCGGAAAGCTGTTCGCGTGATGGTGCTTACGGGGGTAGGCGCGTGCGGGTTGGATGAAAGGCGAGAGGACTATCGTGAGTTTCGTTGAGTTGTTTTTGATCGGCGTGGGGCTGTCTATGGACGCGTTCGTCGTTTCCATCTGCAAGGGTTTGGGCATGAGTCGGCTGAACATGCGCCAGGCGGCGGTCATCTCGCTGTTTTTCGGCGGGTTTCAGGCGCTTATGCCGCTTATCGGCTGGGCGCTGGGAAGCCAGCTGACCGATTTCATCACGCCGATCGACCATTGGATTGCGTTTGGCCTGTTGGTGTTCGTGGGCGGCAAGATGCTGTGGGACACCTTCCACGAAGACGACGAGGACGAAGGCGTCCAAACCGACGAGAAGCTTGACCTCAAAGAGCTGCTGATGCTGGCCATCGCCACGTCTATCGACGCGCTTGCCGTGGGCATCACCTTCGCGTTTCTGCAGGTGGCAATCGTGCCGTCCATCACCATCATCGGCTTGACCACGTTCGTCATCAGCTTCGCCGGCGTTGCCGTGGGGCACTTCTTCGGCGCCCGTTTCGAAAAGCCCGCCACCATCGTCGGCGGCGTGGTGCTGATTTTGATCGGCGTGAAGATTCTGCTGGAGCATTTGGGAGTTATTGCGTTTTAGGAAATTGGTGACACGCCTGCGGCGCTATCTAATAAGGCCCGAGCTTTCGCTCGGGCCTACGTTTTGGGACGTGACGGGAAATCCTTCCCTTACTCCACGGGGTAGCTTCCCAGGACCTTCACCTCGCGCAGTTTGAGGCGCAGGCAGTTCAGGGCCGTCTGCACTTCCAAGTCGGACGTGGAGCCTTCGATGTCCACGAAGAACATGTAATCGCCCAGCGCCTGCTTCGTGGGGCGGCTTTGGATCTTCACCAGGTTGATGCCCGCGTAGGCGAACTCGGACAGGATCATCAGCAGCGCGCCGGGGCGGTCGGCCTGTAGGAACAGCGCCAACGACGTCTTGAACTTCGTTCCGGTCAGCACGGGCACGTGCCCCTGGCGGCCGATAAGCGCGAACGACGTCTGGTTGCCGAAGTGGTCCTCGATGCACGCCTCTTCCACGCGCGCGCCGTACAGCTCGGCCGCGAACGCGTTGCCGATGCCCGCCACCGACTTGTCGGCCGCCGCGCGCCGCGCGCTGTCGGCGGTGGACGCCACGGTCATGGTGGGGATGCCGTGCAGCTTGTCGTTGAGGTAGCGGCGGCACTGCCCTAAGCCCTGCGGGTGGCTGACAACGGTTTTCACATCGTCGCGCGTGGCGTCGGGGTGCATGATCAAGCAGTGGTGGATGTCAAGCACGTGCTCGCCCAAGATGGTGGCGCTGGAGCGGAACGCGAAGTTGTCAAGCGTGGCGGTCACCGGGCCCTCAAGCGCGTTTTCCGTGGCAACAACGCCGTACTCGGTTCTGCCGCGGTCCACGCAATCGAATACCTCGGAAAGCGACGGGCACTCGACAAGCTCGGGGTTCTCGATGCCAAGCCGATGCGCGAACGCGCGCGCCGCTTCGTCATGATACGTGCCGGCTGGGCCCAGATAGGCGAACGAGGGAGCGGTAGCTTCACTCATGCGAACGGTCTCCTTTATGCAAAAATGTTAATTATTGTCGCGAAGATATGATAACGGTTCTGCATCAAAAATGCCGTGATAAGATACGGCGCTGGAGTGGAGACGGTTGACGATGGAGGTCTGCGACTTCATCGTCAATCGGCGTACAGCATGTTCTGCGTGCTGGGTCCACAAGCGTGCGAAAAGGGTGTTCGAGCCTCTTGGCGTTCCCTATGGGAATGATCGGGAAGTTCAGGGCCTTGCCTATATATGAAGGCAAGTGTCCTATCCGTTGACCGCGTGGCGCAATGTTTTATCGGGTAAACAGCGCCATTTACAGGGCGAACGGCATCGCTTGCGTGCGCTTCTGTCGCACATCTTCACTCCTCGTGCAAAACTTGGTCTAACGGAAAAGACCAGACGAGAGACACCTAAAAGGAGGTGTGCGTATGGAAGGAGAGGCCACAATGTCCGCTTTTGCGAACATGCTTGAGGCCAGGGGGGTCACTCGCCGCGACTTCATGAAGTTGTGCGGCACCGTGGCCGCTGCAGCCGGGCTGTCGCAGCTGACGGTCCCGCAGGTAGCCCAGGCGCTCGAGACGTCCGTCATCGGCGCCACGAAGGGCAACCTCTATCCGGTTATCTGGATCGAGGGCGCGTCCTGCACCGGTTGCACCGAGTCGTTCGCCCAGGCTCAGACGCCCAACGCCGCGGAAGTGGTGCTGGACATGATCTCGCTCAACTACTCCGAGACGCTGTCCGCTGCTGCGGGCTACTCGATGGAGGAAGCCAAGGAGCAGACCATCGAAGCCGGCGATTACATCCTCATCTACGAAGGCGCCATTCAGGAAGGCTGGGGCGGCAACGCCCTGCGCGTGGCGGGCAAGCCCGGCACGGAGCACCTGATCGAGGGCGCGAAGAACGCCAACGCCGTCGTGGCGCTGGGTTCGTGCGCCGTCAACGGCGGCTGGATGGGTGCTAAGCCCAACGTCACGAACGCCATGGGCGTCGAGCAGTACCTCAAGAAGGCCGGCATCAACGTGCCCGTCGTCAACATCCCCGGCTGCCCGGCCAACCCCGAGTGGCTCACCAGCGTGCTGGTGGACGTCGTGCTCATGAAGCTCAAGCCCGCTGACCTTGACCTCAACTCCGAGGGCAAGCCCGCCGGCATCTTCAACCAAACCATTCACGATAACTGCGAGCGTCGCGGCCACTTCGAGAACGGCGAATTCGTCTACGAGTTCGGTTCCGAAGAGGAGAAGAAGGGCTACTGCCTGTACCCGCTGGGTTGCCGCGGTCCTCAGACGAAGTCCAACTGCGGCGTGGTCATGTGGAACGACCGCCGCAGCTGGTGCGTGCAGGCCGGCGCCCCGTGCATCGGCTGCTGCGAGGCCAACCCGAACGACCCGGGCCAGAACTGGGTTGAGGTGAACACCCCGTTCATCAAGCGTCACCGTTCGCTGCACATCGGCGACTGGGACGTGCAGCCCACCACCATCGCCGTGGGCATCACGGGCCTTCTGGCCGCTGCGCTGGTTGTGCATGGCTTCGGCATGAAGGCCACCGGCCGTATGGACGGCGGCGCGGACTTCGAGCCCAAGCGCTCCTGGGATGCTAAGCACCCCGACAAGTCTGTCGGTACGTACGAGATCTCCGAGGCCGAGCGCGAGAAGCTGTACAAGGAGAACACGGGCCACGACGACCCGAATGCACCCAAGGGAGGGAGGTAAGCCATGACGCGTTCCGTAATCGATCCCGTAACCCGTATCGAGGGCCATCTGCGCGTAGAGATGGAAGTTGAGAACGGCAAGGTTTCCGACGCTTGGGTTTCCGGTGGCTGCTTCCGCGGCATCGAGCTGGTCGTCGAGAACCGCACGCCCGAAGACGCTGCCCAGATCGTGCAGCGCATCTGCGGCGTGTGCCCGGTGTCCCATGCCCATGCCAGCTCCATTGCTGCTGAGAAGGCCTATGGCATCACCATCTCCAACAACGCCCGCATCATCCGCAACATCCTTGAAGGCGCTCAGTTCCTGCACAGCCACATCCTGTGGTTCTACAACCTGGCCGGCCTTGACTACGTCAACCCGCTGAACGCCCTGAAGGCCAACCCCGCCGACGCCATGGACCTGGCGCGCGCGGCCGGCACTTCCACGAACAGCGATTTCACCGCCCTGAAGGAGCATCTGTCCCAGTTCGCCGAGAACGGCCAGCTGTCCATCTTCAGCGGCAACTGGTTCGACGCTGAAGACGGCACCGGCTTCAAGCTGCCGCCCGAGCTCGACCTTATCTGCACGGCGCACTACCTGGAGGCCCTGGGCATGCAGGCCAAGGCTTCCCAGATTTCCGCGCTGCTTGGCGGCAAGATGCCCCACGTCATGACGCTGCGTCCCGGCGGCACCGCGTTCGTGCCCACCGACCAGAAGCTTGACGACCTCAAGGCGCTGGTCGACGAGCTGTACACGTGGATCGAAGCTACCATGATCCCCGACGTGCTGGCCATCGCGCCGTACTACACCGACGCCCTGCAGTGGGGCAAGGGCCCGGGCCGCTACATCGCCTGGGGCGTGTTCGAGCGCGAAGACTTCAAGATGGCGAACCGCTACCTGCCCTCCGGCGTGCTTGACGAGAACCTCAACCTCACCGACCCGGACGAGAAGGCCATCGCCGAATGGGTCGGCCGTTCTTGGTACAAGGGTTCGGAAACCTACCAGGCGCCGAACTTCACCACCGAGCCGGAGTACACCGACTACGACGTGAACGACCGCTACACGTGGGTGAAGTGCCCGTCGTACAACGGCAACTCCATGGAGGCCACCAGCCTTTCCCGTATCCTGGCTGCTTACAAGCGCAACGTCCCGTTCGTGAAGGAGCACGTCGACGCGTTCCTGGAGGCCCTGGGCCATCCGGGCGACCTGTCCATCGCGCAGTCCACGCTCGGCCGTACCGCTATCCGCCAGATCGAGACGCTCTACATCGCCACGTGCATGAAGGAGTGGGTCGATGAGCTGATCGAGGCCGTGAAGTCCGGTGACTCCGAGTACTTCCGCGCTCCTTCCACCACCACGGGCGACGGCACGGGCTTCTGG
>NZ_CDRSTZ010000054.1:0-14540 GCF_977052095.1 Senegalimassilia sp. | reverse complement strand
TAGAGGTGTGCTTGTCGTTCTTGGGTTCACTCATGACACATACGCTCCCTTATCTGCGGAGGAAACCAGCTTGGCGTACTTGGCCAGCACGCCGTGGTTGTGCTTGGGCGCCGGCGGGACGAACGCGGCGCGGCGTGCGGCCAGCTCTTCGTCGCTGACGTGCAGCGTGATGGCGCCGCCTTCGATGTCGACCGTGATCTGGTCGCCGTCTTCGATCAGCGCGATGGGGCCGCCGGATGCGGCTTCAGGGCTGATGTGGCCGACGCAGGGGCCCTTCGAGGCGCCGGAGAAGCGCCCGTCGGTGAGCAGCGCCACCGACTTGGAAAGACCCATGCCCACGATGGCGGACGTAGGCGTGAGCATCTCGCGCATGCCGGGGCCGCCGGCCGGGCCCTCGTAGCGGATGACCACGACGTCGCCGGGCTTGATTTCGTTCGCGAAGATGGCCGCGCAGGCCTCTTCCTCGGAGTTGAAGCAGCGCGCCGGGCCCGTGTGCGTGAGCATGCTGGGGTCGACGGCCGACTTCTTCACGATGCCGCCGTTCGGGGCGACGTTGCCGTGCAGCACGCGCAGGGCGCCAACCTTGCTGAACGGGTTGTCGTGCGTGCGGCACACTTCCCCGTCGGCCGGCTTCGTGCAGTTTTTAAGGTACTCGTCCATGGTGCCCATGACGGTGAGTGCGCTGCGGTCGAGTAGCCCCGCTTCGGCCAGCTCGTGCATGACCACCGGAACGCCGCCGACGGCGTACAGGTCGATGAGCGGGCGCGGGCCGGAGGGCTGCAGCTTCACGAGGTGCGGCGTGCGGGCGCTGGCGGCATCCCAGTCGTCCATGGTGATGGGGTGTCCCGCTTCCTGCGCGATGGCCGTGAGGTGCAGCACGGTGTTCGTGGAGCCGCCGAAGGCCATGTCGCACTCCATGGCGTTGTGGATGGCGGCCTCGGTGATGATGTCTTTGATGCAGATGTTCTTCTCGAGCAGCTCCATGACCTTCATGCCGGCGTGCTTGGCCAGGCGCAGGCGCTCGGAATACACGGCCGGGATGGTTCCGTTGCCAGGAAGCGCGATGCCAAGCGCCTCGCACAGGCAGTTCATGGAGTTGGCAGTGAACATGCCGGAGCACGAGCCGCACGTGGGGCACGCGGTGTCCTCGTAGTACTTGAGCTGCTCTTCGGTCATGGTGCCGGCGGCAACCTGGCCGGCGCCGTCGAACAGCGTGTTGAGGTCGGTGGTGGGGCCAGCCGTGCAGCCGGGCTGATGGCCGGGAAGCATGGGGCCGCCGGAGACGAACACGGTGGGGATGTTCACGCGCAGCGCGCCGAGCAGCATGCCGGGCACGATCTTGTCGCAGTTCGGGATGCACACGGCCGCGTCGAACGCGTGGCCCTGGATAGCGCACTCGAAGCTGTCGGCGATGGCCTCGCGCGACACGAGCGAGTAGTGCATGCCGTCGTGGTTCATGGCGATGCCGTCGCACACGCCGATGGTGGAGATTTCAAACGGGACGCCGCCGGCCATGTAGATGCCGGCCTTGACGGCCTCGCAGATTTTGTCCAGGTTGTTATGGCCGGGGATGATGTCGTTGCGGGAGTTGAACACCGCGACAAGCGGGCGCTTCATCTCCTCGTCGGTGAGCCCGTCGGCCTTCAGCAGGCTGCGGTGCGGAGCTCGCGGGGTGCCGCACCTGACGGCGTCGCTGCGAAGTTGCATGCCATTCCTTCTTCCGTCTTGTTCGCCCTTTTGGGGCATAAAAAAATCCTGCTGCAAGCAACCTGCACCAGGACCTCGAAAGATGGCATTCGCGCTTTTGGCACGCACCATGCAGACTTATAACGGAGTCACCGGTTCAGCTTACTTGCACGGACGCGCCAACGGAGGTCTTCCGCTGCGCGCCGCACGTTCACCAGAACTGCTCGGAGGGGGCATTCGAGCCCGCCCAACACCGGCTTGCAGCAACCGCCGGCTCTCTTGAAGATGGGTTCGTCTCTACTGTCCTCGTCAATGCATTTCATTTATGAACTTGTGGGCGCTAGTATACTCTTTGATGCCGGCATGGCAACCGCTTTCTCACGAAATGTTCGAATTAGCCGTGGTACGCCCTGCCGCGCGCGTGCGATTATCGGAGTGCGCGATGATTCCGTTTCGAAAGAGATGGGCAATGAAGGCGCTTTTAGCCAGCAAGTCAGGAGGAATCCCATGGATTACCGTCAGTTGAAGATCGATCCCGAAGCCCATATTGCGCCGAACGCCACCATTTTGGGCAACGTTGAGCTGGGTCGAGACGTGACCGTGTTCGCCGGCGCCACGCTGCGCGGCGACTACGGCGCGTGCATCAAGGTCGGCGATGGCACGAACATCCAGGAAGGCGTGTGCGTGCACCTGGGCGCCACCAGCCCCACCACCATCGGGCGCGGCTGCACCGTGGGACATGGCGCCATCGTGCACGGCTGCACCATCGGCGACAACGTGCTGGTGGGCATGGGTTCTATTGTGATGGACCATGCCGTGGTGGGCGACAACTGCATCATCGGCGCCGGCGCGCTGGTGACGGGCGGCACGCAGATTCCCGCCGGGTCGCTGGTGATCGGCAGCCCCGCGAAGGTGAAGCGCGCGCTGACCGACGAGGAGATTGCCGCGAACCGCGTGGACGCCGAGGAGTACGTGGAGATCGGCCGCGACCTGGTGGCGCAGGGCTTCATGTACGCCGGCGATGCCGTGCCGGCCGATTCGCCGACGATTGCGATGTAGCGCGCAGGCGATGGCCGGCGCAGTTGGTGCCGGCTAGATGCGTGGAGCTGCGGGATTGCGGCGCCGCGAGATAGCGAAACGCCCCGATGTTCGATGGCATCGGGGCGTTTTTGTTTGCGGGCTCGTGGTGCGAAGCGAGCTTGCACGGCGGCGTTGGCTGCGCCAGTTGGCTTCATGCTTGTGCCGCGTAGATCGGTTACCGGTTTACACCGGCTTGCGCCCCGAGAGGACGCGAGGGCGCTGCGACAGGTCGTTTGTGATTTTGATCTGGGTAAACCCTGCTTGACGGGCCAGTTCAGCCGCCTGGTCGAGGCATGTTTCGTGCAGCTCGAACGCGAAGCCGCCGCCCGGACGCAGCGCCTGCATAGTCCAGGGCAGCAGGCGGCGCAGCACGTCGTTGCCGTCGCGGCCGCCGTCGAGAGCAAGCGCCGGCTCGAAATCGGCCACTTCGCGCGGGATGCTGGCAAGCACGGCCGTAGGAACGTACGGCGGGTTCGACACCACCAGATCGAGCCTGCCGATTGCCGCAGCGGGAATGCCGGCGCCAAGGTCGCACTGCTCGATGCGCACGCGGCCGGAAAGCCCCAGCTGCTCGGCGTTTTCGCGGGCAAGCGCCACGGCCTCGGGCGCGATGTCCGTGGCGATCAGGCGTGCATCGGGGCGCTCGTAGGCAATGGAGCAGGCGATGCAGCCCGAACCGGTGCAGATATCGGCCACAAGCAGCGGGCGCTGCTTCGCGGGCACCTGCTGTTGCGCGGCGGGTTCGGCCGCTTCGCCGTTTTGGCCGGCGAGAAAGGCGCGGATGGCCTGCTTGGACTGCTGAATAGCCTCGGGGTTTTCCGCTTCGTCACCTTGCGCCGCCTCGGCTGCGGCTGTTTGCGCGTCGATGAGCACGTCGCCTTCCCAGGCATCGATGGTGCTATCGAGCGCGACGCGCTTGTGCGCCGGCGGAAGCAGCGCGAGCGCAACGCTCACGAGCACCTCGGTTTCAGGGCGCGGGATGAGCACGCCGGGGCGCACCTTCACCGTGATGTGGCGAAACGCCGCCTCGCCCGTGATGTATTGCAGCGGCTCTCCCCTGCCGCGGCGCGTGACGAAGCCGCGCAGCACGTCGCGCTCGTCCATGGACAGCGGGCGGTCGAAATTCACGTACAGCTCGATGCGGGACAGACCGCACGCCTCGGACAGCAGCCATTCGGCCGACAGGCGCGGGTTTTCGTCGCCCTTGCCCTCCAGATAGCCGACCGTCCAATCAAGCGCGGCTTTGATAGTCCAGATGTCTGTCATAAGTGGTTAACTTACACGGCTTCTTCGAGTTTTTGAGCTCGGTCGGCGGCCTGGAGGGCGGCGATGACGTCGCCGAGGCCGTCGCCTTGCAGCACGCTCGTGTACGTGGAATTAAAGCCGATGCGGTGGTCGGTCACGCGGTCCTGCGGGCCGTTGTACGTGCGGATCTTCTCCGAGCGATCGCCCGAGCCGATCTGCGCGAGGCGCTTGGCGCCCTCGGCGGCCTGCTGCTCGGCGAGCATCTTCTCGTACAGGCGGGCGCGCAGCACGGCCATGGCCGCGATTTTGTTCTGCAGCTGGGACTTCTGGTCCTGCGACTGCACGACCAGGCCGGAAGGCAGGTGCGTGATGCGCACGGCCGAGTCGGTGGTGTTGACGCACTGGCCGCCCGGGCCGCCTGCGCGGTACACGTCGATGCGCAGGTCGTTCTCGTTGATGTCGACCTCGACCTCGTCGGCCTCGGGCAGCACGGCCACGGTGGCCGTGGACGTGTGGATGCGGCCCTGCGATTCGGTTTTCGGGACGCGCTGCACGCGGTGCACGCCCGATTCGAACTTCATGACGGAGTACACCTTGTCGCCCTTGACCTTGAACTGGATTTCCTTGTAGCCGCCCGCATCGGAGGGGCTGACGTCCATCAGCTCGATCTTCCATTTACGGCTGGAGCAGAAGCGCTCGTACATCTTGAACAGGTCGCCCGCGAAGATGGCCGCCTCGTCGCCGCCGGCTGCGGCGCGGATTTCGACGATGATGTCCTTTTCGTCGGCCGGGTCGGACGGGATGAGGAGGAACTTGATGTCCTCTTCAAGACCGGGAAGCTTTTCCTCGGCCGCGGCGATGGTTTCCTGGGCGAACTCCTTCATGTCGGCATCGCCGAGCATTTCTTTGGCCTCGTCGATGTCGGCGCAGGCCTGCAGGTACTCGCGCGCCTTCTCCACGAGCGGGCCCTGGTCGGCGTATTCCTTCGCCAGCTTGTTGTATTCCTTCTGGTCGGCAAGCACGGCCGGGTCGCTCATCTTGGCCTGCAGGTCTTCGTAGGCGGAGATGATTTTGCCGAGCTTGTCGCGCATTTCGCTATCTTGCATGGTTCGTGCGTCCTTGTCATACGTTGCTGCTTGCTGCGCGCGGGCGGCGCGCAGCACGATCTGGCGGCGTGGCGCGGCCGGACCGATTGTCGAACTGTCAAATTTTAGCAGATTGCAACGTAGCTTGCAGCCTGCTCCGCACAGACTGCACCATCTGCCACCGCCGTGACCACCTGGCGAAGGGTTTTCGCGCGCACGTCGCCGGCTGCGAACACGCCGGGAACGGGAGTTGCGCACGTTTCGTCGGCCACGATGTAGCCGGCTTCGTCAAGCGGCAGCGCGCCGGCAAGCAGCTCGGTGTTCGGCTGCGTGCCCACGGCCACGAACACGCCGTCGACGGGGATGGTTTCAAGGGAGCCGTCGGCAAGGTGCTCGATTTGGGCGGCGGCAAGCTTGCCGTCTTCGCCGTGCAGGGCGCGCACCGTAGCGTCCCAGACGAACTCGACGTTTTCAAGCTCGGCAAGCTGGCGGTGGTAAACGGGCGTGGCGCGCAAGGCGTTGCGGCGATGCACGAGGATGACGCGGCTGGCCAGGCGCGAAAGGTAGATGGCATCGGCCGCCGCCGTGTTGCCGCCGCCGACGACCATGACCGTTTTGCCGCGGAAGAAGTTGCCGTCGCACGTGGCGCAGTACGACACGCCGCGGCCGGTCAGCTCGGCCTCGCCGGGCACGCCGAGCTTGCGCGGACGGGCGCCGGTGGCCACGATGACGCTTGCGGCGCGATAGGTGGCGACGGGCGTGACGAGGGTCTTCGGGGCTGCGGCAACATCGAGGGCGGATACTTCTTCGTTGATAATGCGCACGCCGAAGCGCTCGGCCTGCTCTTTCATGGACCACGCCAGCTCGAAGCCGCCGGCACCTTGCGCAAAGCCGGGGTAGTTGTCGATGCGCTCCGTTTGCGCAAGCTGCCCGCCAGGCGACAGGCGCTCGAAAACGGCGGCGCGCAAGCCCGCGCGCGCCGCATACAGGCCGGCGGTCAGCCCCGCCGGACCCGCGCCGATGATGGCAACGTCGAGGGTTTCGGTATGAGCATTTGCGGGTGCTACCGGCTGGTTGCTGCAAGCACTTGGCTTATTGCCAAGGTTTTCGCTGTTCGTCATAGGTGCTCCCCTTTCTCTGCGGCTTCAAGCCGCATTCGCATGTGTTTGCGACCAGTATACGAGAGGAAGGCAACAGGATGGATATTGATACCATTTTGGTACCATATCTTCATCGCTTCAGCGAGCCGAGCTGTCAAATCTTACTTGCGAGCGCGGTGGCGGCGGTAGAGGAGGGTGCCGGCTATGATGGCGAGGATGATCTGCAAGACCGTGGGCGCAAACCAGATGCCGTCGACTTGAAACAGGCGGCCCATGACGAACACGACGACGCAGACGATGACCGCCTCCGCGACGACGAGGGCGTTCGAGCAGCGCGCGTCGTCGACGGCGTAGAAGTACGACGTGGTGGTGTGCGTGAAGCCGTAGAAGATGTAGCAGATGGAGAACACCGGCAGCGCGTAGACGATGATGGGCGCGGCCGCCTCGGAGGCGCCGAACAGCGGCGGGATGAGGTCGCTGATGGCGAACATAAGGCCAAGCCCCGCCATGCCAAGCGCAATGGCCACGGCGTAGTTCGTGTTGCGCAGGCGCCGCACGGCGTCGGCGTTGCCCGCGCCGCGGTACACGCTGATGAGCGGCTGGCTGCCGTCGCCGACGCTTTGGATCATGATCTGCACGAAGAACGCCACGTACGCGATGGCCGCATAGGCCGCCAGCGCCACCTCGCCGCCGTAGTACGACAGGCTGATGTTGTTCACGACCGTGGACACCTCGGGCAAAAGCGTAAGGCCAAACGGTGCGGCGCCGAGCTTCACGATGTGCGCGCAGATGGACGCGTCGGCCAGCAGATCGCGCAGCGGAATGCGGTTGCTACGGCGGGCGAAAAACGCCAGCACGAACAGAAACGCCACGATTTGCGCCACCACCGTGGCCTCGGCGGCGCCGGCCGTGCCGCGTCCCCACTGCATGACGAACACGTAGTCAAGCACGACGTTGATGACGCCGGCAAGCAGCTGCACCGCCATGGCGTAGGCCACCTGCCCGCGGTTGCGGATAAGCGGCGTGCAGCCGGTGACGAGCACCTGAAACGGCGCGCCGACGGCGATGACCTGCAGGTAGTGCACAGCCTGGACAAGCGTTTCGCCCTGGCCGCCAAGCGCTGCGCACAGCTGCTCGGCGAACAGGATGTAGAGCACGAGAATGGGAATAGACGCCGCGAACAGCATGAACAGCGTGACGCCGATGACGCGCGTCGCGCGAGCGCTGTTCCCTTCGCCGCGCGCGATGGAGCTGATGACGCCGCCGCCCATGCCCAGGCCCGTGCCCACGGCCAATATAAGGCAGACAAGCGGGTAAGCCACGTTGATGCCGGCCAGGCCCGCGTCGCCGACCGCATGGCCGACGAAGATGCCGTCGACGATGCTGTAGATGCCCGCAAGCGTGAACGTGAGCATGGTGGGCAGGATGTACTTGAGGTATTCGGGGATCATCTTGCAGGTGATCACGCGGATTCTCCTTCGCGATGATGCATGCGGCAGGGCGCAAGCGTAAACGAAGGCGCCGAACCGGAATGCGGAACGACGCCTTGGATTGCAGGTTTGATGTGCATGGTATCACACGGGGCTAGGACTTCTCCGCATCTCGGCATCTCCACAGAACGTCGATAAGCCGCGCCACGTCAAGCGGCTTGGACAAATGCTCGTTCATGCCGGCCGCCAGCGCGCGGGCGCGATCGGCGTCGGCGGGTTCGGCGTAAGCCGTCGAAGCGCAGAACAGGGACGCGAACAGCACGATCGCCGCTGCGGCGATTGCGAGCATCTTCTGTTTGCAGTGCGTGCTCGCGGCGTTCCCCTCCCCTACCAGCGATTGCGTTCGGTATCCACTTTACCCCCAAATGTGGCCGAGCACCAGGCTGGTTGAGCATGCGTACGAAAACGCGGGGCCGAGCGACGCGCCCGACCCCGCGCTAGAGCGCGACTACAGGCCGAGCAGGGCGCGAAGGGCCGGCTTGGGCTGCACGCCGACGGCCTGGTTGGCAACCTGCCCGCCGCGGAACACCATAAGCGTGGGCACGCTCATGACGCCGAAGCGCTGCGCCAAGTCGGGGCTTGCATCGATGTCGACCTTCACGATTTTCGCGCGGCCGGCCACTTCGGCCGCAACCTCTTCGAGCACGGGCGCAAGCATCTTGCACGGGCCGCACCACGTGGCGAAAAAGTCGACGAGCACGGGCACGTCGGACTGCTCGACTTCGGACTGAAACTCTGCGGAAGAGATGATCTTGCTCATGATGAGCCTCCTTTTCTGCGGGCAGACCGCTGCGAGCGGCCTGCCGAACTTTGTTTGCTTGCGCCATTGTAGCGGCTTAGGCGCGCGCGCGATAGGCTTGCGCGCGTTCGTCACGGAATTGCTACTATTTCGGTGCCATTACGTTGGAAACGTCAACGAAACGCTGACATCGTGGAGCGCGGCGAAGCTTGGCGCCGCTGCAGGCTATACTAATCAAGAACCAATGAGAACGGAGTTACGATGAGCGATTTCGAAGTCGCCGGCAAGCAGGCCGGCGAAAGCACGCGCACGGCCCCTGCCTGGGAAGAGCGCAACACCACGCCGGCGAACCTGGTGCTTGAGGGCGGCGCCATGCGCGGGCAGTTCACCGCGGGCGTGCTTGACTATTTCATGGAGCACGGCCTGTTCTGCGACCGCGTGTTCGGCGTGTCGGCCGGCGCGCTGAACGGCTACTGCTACGTGTCGGGCGAGATCGGCCGCACGTGCTTTTTGAACATGAAGTACGCCAACGACCCGCGCTACCTGTCGCTGAAAAGCTACGCGCGCACCGGCAACGCCTGCGGGCGCGAGTTCGCGTTCCACGAGGTGCCCGAAAAGCTGGAGCCGTTCGACTTCGACGCGTACCGCCGCTCGCCCATTCGCCTGACGGCCGTGTCGAGCAACCTTGACACCGGCGAGGCCGATTACCACGACGTGGTGGACCTTGCCGAAGACGGCGACCTGCCGTACCTGATTGCGTCGTCGTCCATGCCGCTGGTCAGCCAGATCGTAGACGTTGACGGCAAGCACCTGCTTGACGGCGGCACGTGCGACAGCGTGCCGATTGTGCACAGCATGCTGACAGGGTGCAAAAAGCACGTGGTGGTGCTGACGCAGGCGGCCGACTACGTGAAGGGTCCCAACAAGCTGATGCCCGTCCTGTCGCAGGTGTACGCGGACTTCCCCTACTACCTCGATAGGCTGCGCTACCGCCACTACGAGTACAACCGCACGTATCGCCAGCTGGTGCGCATGCACGACGCCGGCGAGGTGTTCGTCATCCGCCCGCAGAAGCCCGTGACCATCCATAGCATGGAGCACGACCAGGAGAAGCTGCTGGACCTGTACGCGCAAGGCTATGCGGAAGCGGCGCGCACATGGTTCGACCTGCAGGAATACCTGGCGAAATAAGGTGCTTGCGCGCGGGCGGTGCGGGGCGCCAAGCGAGGCTTGCAGACGGGCCGCGCTTGGCTTCGCCGAACGCTGCGCCGCGCAGCCCGCAAGCACCTTCGCAAGCAACCGAACCGCATTGCCAGCTCAAGTAAGAAAGCGCAATCATGTCCATCGACTTCATTTCCCTGTTCACCGCCGCGCTGGTGGCGGCCTGCGCGCCGATCATCGCCCGCGCCGTCCCGCGCGGGCTGGTGCCCGAAACCGTTATCCTGCTGCTGGCCGGCGCGCTGCTTGGCCCGCACATGGCAGGCGTCATCCAAGTGACCGATTCCATCACCATGCTGTCGGAGCTGGGCCTGGCGTTTTTGTTCCTGTTGGCTGGCTATGAAATCAACCCGAAAAGCCTTTCAGGCACGCAAGGTAAGAAAGGCCTGGCCATCTGGGCGGTTTCCATTGTGCTGGCCTTCGCAGCCGTGTACTTCTTGACCGGCCTTTCCATCACGGACATCGACGGCATTGCCGTGGCCATCGCGCTGACCACCACCGCGCTGGGCACGCTTATGCCCATCCTGAAGGAACGCAAGCTCAGCGATACGCCCGTGGGCGAATGCATCCTGGCGTTCGGCACCTGGGGCGAGGTGTGCCCCGTGCTTGCCATGGCGCTGCTGTTGACCACGCGCACCACGTGGCAGACGCTGCTGATCTTGGCGCTGTTCGCCGGCCTGTGCGTGATTATGGCCGTGGTGCCGTCGCGCGCCCGCAAGGCCGGCCACACGGTGTACCGCTTCCTGGCCGCGCGACGCAACACCACGTCGCAGACGCTGGTGCGCGTGACGGTGGTCATGCTTATTGGGCTGGTGACGGTGTCGGCCGTGTTCGACCTGGACATCGTGTTGGGCGCGTTCGCCGCCGGCTTCGTGCTGCGCTACGTCATCCCCGAGGGCGACCACGAGCTGGAGTCGAAGCTTGAAGCCATCGGCTACGGGTTCTTGATCCCCGTGTTCTTCGTGGTGTCGGGCGCGAAAATCGACCTGGCGGGCGTGGGCGCGCGGCCGGTGCTGCTTGTTGGGTTCATCGTCATGCTGCTGCTTATCCGCGCGGTGCCCATCGTGGTGGCGCTTTCCGTGGGCCGCGGCAAAAACGAGCTGTCCATGCACAACCGCGTGACCGTGGCGCTGTACTGCACCACGGCACTGCCCATCATCGTGGCCGTGACGTCGCTGGCCACGAAGGCGGGCGCTATGAGCCAAGACGCCGCCGGCGTGCTGGTGGCGGCCGGCGCCATCACCGTGTTTCTGATGCCGCTTCTAGCCTCGCTGACGTACCGCGTGGTGGACGCGAAGCCCATCGAGGCCGTGCAGGAAATCGCGCAGCACCCCAGCGACATCCGCTCCATTCTGCACGAGCACTTGGAACTTGAGCGCATGATGGCGCGCCAGGAGATTGCCGCGCGCATGGCCACGAAGGCGCGCGCGGAAGCCGGCAAGGACGTGGCCTGGGAAGACGTGGCGTTCGCGCTGCAGCGACAAAGCCGGCGCAAGCGGGCCATGGACGAGATGCTCGACTTCGCCCGCCGCGAGTACGCCGCGCACGAGGACGAGCTGCACGAGCTGGGCGCGAAGGCCGCGCTGACGCGCGAGGAGGCCGCCGAGCGCACAGCGCAGGCCGCCAAGGCGTTCGCTGCGCACTTGAAAGACGGCAACTGGGAAGAGGAGCGCCGCATCGCGGAGCGAGCCGTGCGCGAATACCGCCGCCACATGCGCGAACTTGGGCACGCCGCGCACCACGAAGACGACGGGAAGTAAGGAAGCCCCTGCGCAAGCTTCGAAAGCTTGCGCAGGGGCTTCGCTGCTTTGGTGCAAAGGGGCTTGCTAGCCCATTGCCGCGGCAATGGGCATATGGTGG
Source organism: Senegalimassilia sp. (assembly GCF_977052095.1). NCBI lineage: Bacteria > Bacillati > Actinomycetota > Coriobacteriia > Coriobacteriales > Coriobacteriaceae > Senegalimassilia > Senegalimassilia sp. The sequence continues at coordinate 3,037 of NZ_CDRSTZ010000054.1, read as the reverse complement.
CGCGCTTCGCGCTTTCTATTTGGGGTCGAGCTGTCGCTCGACGCCACGAAATTCACCTGCGCGGTTAACAAGGTTGCAACCAGACCGTCGGCTTCCCGCGCCTTTCACCCCTGCGTTTCCTATTCCGGGAAGAACACGGCGTCGACGGCCTTTTGCTCGGCGGCGGGGCGCTTCTCGATGAGGCCGCCCACCACCATGAGCGCGCCGGCAACCACGATGCCGATGACGATCTGGTGCAGGCCGAACGCCTTGAAGCCTACCGCCATGCACGCGCAATAGGCCACGGTGCCGCCCGTCATGGAAAGCAGCGCGCCCAGCTTGCCGGCGCGACGCCAGAACAGGCCGCACACCATCACCCAGAAAAACGCCGTTTCCAGGCCGCCGAACGCGAACATGTTGATCTTCCAGATGACGTCGGGCGGCACGACGGCCAGGGCGAACACGATGACGCCCACCACAAGCGTGACCAGCTGCGAACCGCGCGCGATGCCGCGCTCGGAGGGCTGCTTGCCGCGCTGTTCGCACGAATGCAGGTACACGTCCTTGATGATGGCCGACGACGAGGCAATGAGCAGCGACGACACCGTGGAGATGGACGCGGCGATGGGGCCGATGATGGCCACGCCGGCAAGCCAGGCGGGCAGCGTCTGCGCGATGGCCTGCGGGATGATGTTGTCGACGCTGGCGCCGTAGTCGGCAAGGCTGCCGGTAAGCACGCCGGCCGACAGCACGCCAAGAGACGTGACGCCGATCATCATGAGGCCGATGATGACGGTGCCCGTGATCATGGCGCCGTGCAGGGCCTTCGTGTCCTTAAAGCCCATGCAGCGCACCATGGACTGGGGCAGCACGAACGTGAGGATGCCCACGAGCAGCCACTGCGTGAAGTACAGCCCCGCCGGCATGCTGCCGCCGCTGAACGGTTCGAGCATGGCGGGATGGTTCGCCTTGATGGTGTCCATGATGTTCTCGTAGCCGCCTCCGGCAACCAGGATGCCGCCCGCCAGCACGAAGATGCCCACCAGCATGATGATGCCGCACAGCGCGTCGGTGAACGCCACGCCGCGGAAGCCGCCGATGGTGGTGAACAGGATGACCGCCGCGCCGAACAGCACGAGGCCCACCAGGTACGAATAGCCCGTGACGGCCTCGAACAGCTTCGCGCCGCCCACGAACTGCGCCACCATGGTGGCGGCGAAGAACAGCACGACGATGATGGCGCTGATGTTGGCCAGCGCGTTGGAGCTGTAGCGGGCACGCACGATGTCGATGACGGTGACCGCGTCAAGCTTGCGCGCCACAAGCGCCAGCTTCTTGCCGACAATGCCGTACAGCAGCACCAGCGCCGTGACCTGCACCACAGCCATGTACACCCAGCCCCAGCCCACCATCCAGGCCTGGCCCGGGCCGCCCACGAACGAGCTGACGGAGCCGTACGTGGCGATGGTGGTCATGGCCAGCACGAAGCCGCCGAGCGTGCGGTTGCCGATGAAGTATTCCTTCACGAAGCCGCCTTCGCCGGCCGAGCGGCGACGCGCCACGAAGCTGATGATAAGCGCTACGGCCAGGAAAATGACAAGAGGGATAAGCGCCACAAGATTGCCCATGTGCTATTCACCGTCCTTGTCCGCGACGACCTCGTCAAGGTCGAAGTCGGCGAACACGCGGCGGCTGAGCACCACGGCAGCCACGATGGCCGCAATCCACGGCGCGATGCACCCGCCGACAACCCACAACGGCGTGTGGAACACCCAAATGTCGGTGCCCGCAAGCCCAAAGCCGCCGAGCAGCCACACGACGATGATGCACGCAAGCGCAACCACCGTTGCGCGCGCCTCCTTGTTGGCCTGGCGCATGGCCTGGGCGTAAGTGCGAATACGAGTTTGCGGCACGTTCCTCCCCTTTCACTTGGTATCGCTGCGCAGCATGCTACCACGCCGGCTGCAGACGCGATGCATAAGAGCTGACGAACGGTTATTGGAAATGTTGAGCGCGCCGCACAGCGGGCGACAGGCGGTGCGAGCGGCGATGCGGCTAGATGATGGGCGGGCGAAACTCCGGCACGCCGCGGGCGCGCTCGTGCGCGTGGCGGTTGCGCAGGTTCTCCACGCAGCCCTGCATGCCGTGCGGCACGTAATCGAGCGCGTCAAGGTTGTCGGGCAAGTAGCTGACCAGGGACAACGGCGCTGTTTGCTGCACGTGCGCCGGCGCGAGGCCCGGCACGGCGAACACACCGAGCGCGCGGGCGCCCTGCTCGACAAGCTTGCGCTCGTAGGCGCTCCACGGCTCGTCGGGGCACGCGGCGCGCACGTCGTCGGTGCGCCGCACCACGCGGTAGCCGGCAAGCTCGAACTGCGTGAGCGAGAAGTCGCGCAGCGGCTGGCTGTCCGTGCGCAGGCGAATGCCCGCGCCCTCGCGCAGAAGCCGGCGGTAGCCCATAAGGCGGTCGAGGTACGTCAAGCGCAGGTGCGCCTTCTTCTTTTTCGGGAACGGCGTGGGGAAGTTCATGAGGATGCACGCCAACTCGCCCGGAGCGAACGCGCGCGCCAGGTCAAGCTCGGCCGGCGCGCCCGAGCGGTGCGACGTGCCCGACGCCGCGCGGCTTGCGCGCGAGGCGTGCGCATCGATGGGAGCCAACGCGGGCACGACGCCCGCGCCAGAGGCGCCAGCGAGCGCGCACTGCCCGTCCTCCGCAGCGGCGAACGGATCTTCCACCAGCAGAAACACCGCGTTGTCCACACCGGCGGCCGCCGCCTGCTCGGCGCTTCGCAACGTGCAGATGGCGTCCACGTCGAAGCCCACGAACAGCACGTCGGGGCGCGCCCGCGCGCACGCCACGGTGTATTCACCCTTGCCGCAGCCCAGGTCAAGCACCACGTGCGCAAACGGTTCCGCACGTTTGGCACCACCCGGGGCCCAGTCCGCCCACTGCCCCGCCCACGCGGCGGCGTCCTTCACCGCATACGCTTCGCACGCCGCAAAGCGCCGCTCGTACGAAAACCCCTTATGCAACCGCGAAGCAGCGCTACGCATCCTT
>NZ_CDRSTZ010000053.1:0-15206 GCF_977052095.1 Senegalimassilia sp. | reverse complement strand
AAAGTTGTGCTGCTGGAAACGTTGCAATCGTACCGACACGTTCCCGTTGATCATAATATGCAATTCCTTGTTGAAACTTTCTCGAAGCTTGAATGCGAGGTGCTGAACGATTGGTTCCGGTCTGATGCTCCCATGGATTTGAACATGTGGACCGATGACTTGGTTAGCTTGGTGCCCGATCGTTTGTACCGAGCTTTGGAGATTCCTGGGGCGAAGTGAAAGTCGTGCTTTGAGAAGTCCGGAATTTCACGTACAATAATCAAACCCGAAAATAGCGTGCCGGCATGACGCAACGGTAGCGTAGCAGTTTTGTAAACTGCCTGTTGCAGGTTCGAATCCTGTTGCCGGCTCCATGAAACACCAGGCCAGGGCCTTGCGGGTCCTGGCCTTTTTCGTTTGTGCACCAGTTTGTGCGCCAAATGTGCACCAAGGTCGGATTCCGGGGCTTTTCATTATGAAGATCAAACCTTGCAAATGTTTTGCAGGTTCGACGGCTTGCAACACGTTGAACCTTACGGGGATTGTCTTCGCAATTCGACCGAGAGCGCGCCGGCATGTTGCCGCTAGTCGATATGCTTGCTTTGCACGGTTTCTTGGAGTTCGGGTTGTGGGAATTTCGGCGCTCGAAAATGCTTTGCAGACGTTTGCGAGTAACGTAAGCGAGAACGAATCAAGCGCATGATTCCGGCGATTCGGCTACGGTATTCGGCGTATCAGCTAGTGCAGTTGCGCTGCTTCGCTGCCGCGGTGCTCGAGGTCGTCTTGCTGGTGGGCTTAAATCGCGCGAAATGGGAAAGAGGCGCAGCGCGCGAAGGCGGAAAACACGCGAAGTGGGAAAGGCCAGTTCTGCGCGATGGCGAGAAATTGCTGCTCGCGTCGCACGGAGCCTGGCTTTTCGGGGCATGAGCCGCAGTTGCTCTCGCCGTGCCGAACCTGGCTCTCCTAGGCGCGGGCAGCAATTTCTCGCACCGCATAGGGCTTGGCTTCCCGGGCATGGGCCGCAGTTGCCATAGCCGCCCGTCGCCTGGCGGCTGGCGGAGAATGTGGAGAGCGTGTGCGCAAGAGGTGTGCAAACCCGACAATTCGCGCCGCGCTGGCCATGCAAAAGTGGCAAACGCGCGCAGATGCAGGACAAACGCGAATTCGGCCGCTATAATTCTACAAGTTTGAAACGTTCCGCCTACAGCATGAACCCGAAACGCAATCAGCGCGCGGGACGTTCCCGGCTTCCCTGCGCAAGCATCGGAGGCGGGAAAGCGCCATCAGGGCGCATAGGTCGGCCGCGAAGCGAGTGCGGCCCGTAAAAGGAGCAAAGGTGCTAGATCAGTTCTTCTCGCAGGTTTCGTTTGTTGACATATTCAACTTCTGCGTGTTTCTTGCATTCACCATCTGCTATACGTACCAGCTGTACTACGTGTTCGTGGTTCTTACCCGCAAACCCAAACAGCTGGTAGCGAAAAAGAACCACAAGTTCGCCGTGGTCATCAGCGCGCGCAACGAAAGCGCCGTCATCGGGCAGCTTATCCACTCCATCAAGGTGCAGAACTACCCGTCGGAGCTCATCGACGTGTTCGTTATCGCCGACAACTGCACGGACAACACGGCCGATGTGGCCCGCGAAGCTGGTGCCACGGTGTTCCCGCGCTTCAACTCCGAGCAGGTGGGCAAGGGCTACGCGCTTGATTACGGCTTCAACGTCATTCTCAGCCAGTATTCCGATCGTGGCTACGAGGCCTACTTCGTGTTCGACGCCGATAACGTGCTTGACGTGAATTACTTCCGCGAAATGAACAAGACGTTCGACAACGGTGCCGTGGCCTCCACCAGCTACCGCAACTCCAAAAACTACGACAGCAACTGGATTTCCGCAGGTTATGCCGTGTGGTTCCTGCGCGAGGCGAAGTTCCTCAACCAGGCGCGCCTGACGTTGAACACCAGCTGCGCCATCTCGGGCACCGGCTTTTTCATCTCGGCGAAGGTCATCGAGCGCAACGGCGGCTGGAAGTGGCATCTGCTTACCGAGGACATCGAGTTCTCGGCGAACTCCATCTTGGAAGGCGAGCGCATCAGCTACACGCCCACGGCCATCCTCTACGACGAGCAGCCCATCACGTTCCGCGATTCGTGGAACCAGCGCTTCCGCTGGGCGAAGGGCTTCTACCAGGTGTTTTGGCACTACGGCGCGCGCCTGGCGAAAGGCATCGTCACCAACCCTAAGGGCAGCCGCTTCGCGTGCTACGACATGCTCATGACCATTGCGCCCGGCATGCTGCTGACCATCATCAGCGTCACGTTCAACGCCATCATCATCGCGCTGGCTGCGGCGGGCATGATGTCGACGGGCGTCATGGTGGCCTCGTCGGTGTCGTCGATTTGCTTCTGCCTGATGAACTACCTGGTGTTCATGTTCATGTTCGGCGTGCTTACCACGTTCGTGGAATGGGACTCCATCCATTCCACCACGGCGAAGAAGATTCGCTACATGTTCACGTTCCCGTTCTTCATGCTGACGTACGTGCCCATTGCACTGGTGGCGTTGGTGAAGAAGTGCAACTGGAAGCCCATCAAGCACTCCATCAACGTTGATGTGCAGGAGTTCGCGGAAAGCGAGTCGCGTCGCGAGCGCGCGTAAGGGCGTGTGCGTAGGGAAAATCGCAAACAACGAAGTGCAAACGAAAGGCGGCCTGCGGGCCGCCTTTCTTGCGTAGGGGATGGCGGCTCCTCACACCCGTGCGAACACGAGGCAGTGGAGCGTTTGGGCGCCGGCTGCGCGTAAGGCGTCGCAGGCGGCGGACATGGTGGAGCCCGTGGTGCACACGTCGTCGACAAGCAGCACGTGCGGCGGCACCGTTGCACCTTCGATGACGCGGAAGCTGCCGCTCAAGTTGCCGATGCGCCCTTTGCGCCCGAGGGTGCGCTGGTCAAGCGTGCGCGGTGGTACAAGCAGGCCGACGCGGCGCAGGCCAAGCGCGCAGGCGACCTCGCGCGAAAGCTCGTCGACGTGGTCGAATCCGCGGCGGCGCTTCGCGGCGCCGCTGGCGGGGATGGGCACGCACACGGGCGCGTCAGTCAGCCAGCCGGGCGGCACCTGCGGGGCCATCAGGCACGCCATCTCGCGGGCAAGGCGCCGCTCGCCGCCGTCTTTCCAGCTGCGCACGATGCGCGCGGCCGCATCGTCGTAGGTGACGGCGGCGGTCATGCCGTCGAACGCAGGGCGCCTGCGCCCGATGGCGGTCAGCATCACCTCGTTGCACTCGCAGCACTGCAGCCGTCCGAACGGCGCGCCGCAACGCGGGCAGGCGCGCCACCAATCCACGTAGCGAAGCGCGGTGCGGCAGTGCTCGCACAGCGGCTCGCCGGGCGCGTCGCACACGGCGCAGCGCGTCGGCCACACGGTTTCGGCCAACGCCTCGGCGGCGCCAAACCCGTACAGGGCAATCGTGTTCGCTATGTTCGCGGCAATGGTCATGCCCTCAAGCGTATCAGCCCAACCTTGCAGGCCTTTTGCGCACATCGCTCCCGCGAGCACGCGAAACCTTGCCCGCGCGAACGCCCCCTGCAGATTCTGCGCATGCTTGTGCCGGCCGGGCGCGCATCTGCTAAACTACTTCCCACTTCTTTCGAGTCTGTAGTTGCGGGCCCTTAGGGCCCTAGTCCATGGCAGATGCGGTCAAAAGGATCCACGTAAGCCGCGCGGCCTCGGCCGCCGACGAGCATGGCGTATCCTAGAGGTAAGACGCACCTTCCGTTTATACGAGCGACATACCGTCGCGACGGAGGAGAGGGCGGCGCGAAAGCTAAACCCCGGTGCGCGAGTGTGGGGTCAAAAACTAGGTCAGTCGAAAGAAGCCTTTTCAAGAACTAGATGGAGGAAGTTCGGTATGAAGCATTTCAAGCGCTTTGCGGCATGTTGCGCTGCGGTTGCGTGCGCGGCGGCCATGCTGCTTACGGCCACGGGTTGCCAGCAGCAGGAGGAGCCCTATTCGCCCCCCGAGGCAACGCCGCAGGTCAGCAAGCCAACCATCGCGCAAGAGGGCGTGCTGCGCGTGGGCGTGAACGCCAGCAACGCGCCGCTGGCCGGGCAGCCTTCCTCTTCCACGAAAATCGTCGGCATCGACGTTGACATGGCGGCGGCGCTGGCCGATCAGCTGGGCCTGAAGCTTGAAGTCACCGATGTGGGAACCGAGGCGGCCTCTGCGTTGTCGTCGGGCAAGGTTGACCTGGTCATGGGCGTCAGCAAGGCCGATTCGTCCGCCACGTTCTGGACATCGGACACGTACCTGCCCACGGCCGTGGCCTTGTTCGCGCAGTCGTCGAACTCCACGGTGCCCACGAACACCGCGGCCACGAAGATTGCCGCGCAGGTGTCGTCGAACAGCGCTTGGGCTGTGACGAACGAGTACGACGACAGCACCATCACCACCACCGACGACCTGAAGAGCGCGTTCTCCTCCTTGCAGTCGGGCCAGGTGCAGTATGTGGCCGCCGATGCCGTGGTGGGCACGTACGTGGCGAACAACGCTGGCATGGATGTGCACATGGTGGCGCTCATGCAGTCCGTCGGCGGGTATTCCGTGGGCGTGCTTGACGGAAACACCCAGCTCAAGCAGGCCGTTTCGAATGCACTTTCCGCGCTGAACAGCAATGGCGTGGCTGCGGTCATTCAGAAGAAGTGGCTGGGCCAGGAAATGGACCTGTCCAACATCAAGCTGACGGCGGGCGCGCTTTCTTCAAGCGATAGCGAATCCGGTAGCCAGGCTTCTGGCAAGTCCGATACCGCTGCCGACACGGCAACCACCACCGACCCCGTTGCCGCGGCGCTTGCCGCCACCACGGCCGGCCGGAATTCCTCCAGCACGGCTGCCAGCGGTTCGGCAACTACTACGACTTCCACGAACTAGCGGCAGGGCGCCAAGCGGCAACCTGCAATCACGCGGCCCTTGCGTACTTCGCAGGGGCCGCCTTGCGTTTGGGCGCGCTATTGCGTAGCGAATTCGTGTACGCTGGCGAACGCTCCTTGACCTGAAGCCAGCTTCAGGTTGTGTAATATTCGCGAAAGCATAGTGAAGCGATTGATGATAGGGAAGGGGATGGCTTGGACGAACGGCGGATGCGCGAAATGCTTGAACGCGTGGCGGCAGGCGATCTTGCGCCTGAGCAGGCGGAAGTAATGCTTGCGGGGCGGGGCTTCACCGATTTGGGCTTCGCGAAGGTTGATACGCAGCGTGCGGCGCGCACGGGCGCGGGCGAGGTGGTGTACGGCGCAGGCAAAACGGCCGAGCAAATCGCCAAGATTTGCCGCGCGCTTGCTGCGGCCGGCCAGCCCTGCGTGCTGGTAACGCGGCTTGACGCGGAAAAAGCCCGCGAAGTCGAGCGTCTCCTGGCGCAGGCCGGTGGCGAAGAGGCTGTCGGCCTTGCGTTCGAGTATCGTCCCATCCCTAAGCTGGGCATTTACGGTACCATTCACGCGCCTGCGCGCGCAAGCTACGTTGCCGTGGCGTGCGCTGGCACCAGCGACCTGTACTGCGCCGAAGAGGCGGCCGTCACGGCCGAGGTGCTTGGCTCGCGCGTGGTGCGCCTGTACGACGTGGGCGTAGCCGGCATCCACCGGCTGCTTGCGCACGCGGACGACCTTGCGGGCGCCGCGGCCATCGTGGCAGTGGCCGGCATGGAAGGCGCGCTGGCAAGCGTGGTGGGCGGCATGACGAAATGCCCGGTCATCGCGGTGCCCACGTCGGTGGGCTACGGCGCCAGCTTCAACGGGCTGGCCGCGCTTCTGGCCATGCTGAACTCGTGCGCCTCGGGCGTTTCCGTCGTGAATATCGACAACGGTTTCGGGGCGGGTTATCAGGCTCATATGATCGAATCGGCGTGCGGAGTCGCGCGCGAAGAAAGGGGCGGCGTCATGAACGCGCTGCGTTGGAATTTGTCGGAGAACGCCACGCGCGCTCAACTTCTGGGTGACACGCTGTTGCAGTTGCCGGAAGGTGCGCGCGAGCAGCTTGAGCAGGCGGCGGCCGCCGCGGGCGTGCCCGAGCGGCACCACCACAATATCGGCGAAGTGCTGGCCACCATCGATACGCTGGCCGTAAGCGACCGCGTGAAGGCCGACTTGCGAGTGGTGTACACCATCCTGGCTGAGGCCGAGGCCGCAGCGCACGGTTGCGCGGTTGGCGAAACGCACTTCCACGAGGTGGGAGACGGCGCGCGCATCCGCAACACGTTGCTGCTGTGTCTGGCTATCGAGCAGGCAAACCCGCAGCGCATTGTGGCAACGCCGGCGCAAACGGGCGAAGGCACGGTGATGTGCGCTCACGGCGAGCTGGCCATTCCCGCGCCGGCCACGGCGGCCATCATCGCGCGCGGCATCCCCACGGCCACCCGCAAACTACCCGGTGAACGCATGACCCCCACCAGCGCCGCCATCATCCTGCACTTCGTGGACGAGTTCGCGGGGGAATAGCGGAAGCAAACTCAACGAACCCCCCCCCGCACGCAAAAGCGCCCCGCATTCCGTTCGGGAATGCGGGGCGCTTGCTATCTCATCACACCCAGCTTGCCAACTCACCCAGCTTCGCAAGCCGCGCGACTCGTTACTCGTTCAGCAAATCCACCACGTGCAGGTCGGCCTTGGCGCTCTCGATGATCTCTTTGTTGCCGAACACGCACAGGGCGCCCTTCGCCAGCACGCCTTCGATGGTGCCGGCTAGCTGGTGCAGCTGCTCGGGCGTGGCATCGATCATCTGCTGGCGCGTCTCGCGGCGCGCCTCGGGGCTGCGGCGGCTAAAGAAATCGCCGTCCTGGCGGCGCACCAGCATGCGCGCCTTCAGCGGCGTGTCGAACCCGGCCACGGTGCTGACGATGTAGCCGTCCATCTCCTCGCGCGTGGGTTCGAACGCCGTCAGCCATGCGGGCGTGGCGTTCATGCGCGCAAGCGTTTCGTCGAGGTGCGGGTCGCGGTACGAATAGAAGCGCACGGTGCCCGAGCGCACGGCTTGGAACCCGGCGCCGTACGCTCCGCCCTTCACGCGCACCTCGTTCCACAGGTAGTCGTACGACAGCACGCGCGACGCGATCTGCCACGCGCCCGTGTACGGCGCGCCGAGCGCGCGGCGGTCGTAGCCGCAGGCCACGTAGCACACGTCGGTGGGCACGACGAACGCCTCGTTGAGCACCTTCGGCTCGGGAACCGCAAGCGCGGCCGCCGGGCGCTCGCTTTCGGGCGCGCAAATGTCCGCGCACTCCCAGAAGCGGTCGAACTCGGCATCGCCGCCGGCAAACGACATGGTAAGGTTTTCCACGCCAAACAGCTTGTGCGATACTTCACCCAGGCGTTTCGCCAGATCATCGGCGCGTTCGTCGAAATGCTCCAGCAAATCTTTCAGGAACTGGTAGAAGCCCACGCCGCCAAGCTGCTGGCGCATCACGCTTGCCGGCAGGAAGTACGACGTCAGGCGCGCCATGGCTGCCGAGTGCCCCGCGTTCGCGAAGCTTTGCTCCATGCCGATGCGGCGCTGCTTGAGCGCGTCGCGAATCTTGCCCGTGTCGGTAAACTGCGTGGACGCCAGAATTTCGCCCGGCAGCTTGGCCAGCCAATCGATGTTCTCCGCCAGCGCCGACGCGCCCGCCACGAACACGGGGCGGAATGTGGCCGGGTCGGCCTCGTCCTCGTAAATCTCGCAGAACACCGAGAAATTGCCCAGCTTGCCGTTCGTGAGCGTGTCGATCTCGGACGCGGTGTGCGAATCTGTGGCCAGCTTGCCCAGCACGATGCCCAGCACGGCCACATACGGCAGGTCTTCGAACGAAAGCGCGCTCATGTCGAAGTAGCGGTAGGCGTACGCCAACCCGCGCGTGGGCAGCGTATGACGAATGCACGGCACCGGCGTGCCCTCCACCAGGCCATATGCGGGCTCTACAGGCGCCGGGCCAATGTCGGCCACCGTCAGCTGCGGCAGCGTTGCCAGCGCCTCAGGCGAATCGGGCGTCTCCTGCAGGCGGCGCAGTTCGGCCACCTCGGCCTCAATGCGCGCGAAATCCTCGGGCGCAAAGCCCTCGGCCACGGCTGCCAGGCGCGCGGCCTCGCCGTCGTCGGCCTGCTTGACCGGGACCACTTCCACCTCGGCCATGTGGCGGCTTTCCAGAAACACGCCGCGGATAAGCTCCTCGAAATACCCCTGGTCAAGCGCGCGGCGCAGGTAAGCGAAGTCGTCCTCGTAGCGCAGGTACGTGGTAGCCAGCGCATCGTCGTACAGCCACCCGCACAGCGCCGACATGGTCAGCGCAACGCCGTCGGCCACGCCGAAGTCGCGCTCGCGCATGACGAACTCGGCGCGCGACAGCGACGCCTCCACCAGCGCATGGTCAAGCCCGCCCGCGGCCAGGCGCGAAAGCTCGTCGTTCACCACGGTGCGGAACCGCTCGCGCGCGTCTTCGCCCAGCCCGCGCAGCTGGATGACCGCGAACGGCTGCTGCACGGAATCGGCCAGGTAAGCCTGCACGTCGCCGGCCAGGCCCGCATCCAGAAGCGCGCGCTTCAGCGGCGCCTCGTTGCTGCCGGCGATGGCGTCAAGCAGGATGTCGCAGGCCACGATGCGCGTGCGCTCGCGCACGTGCCCGATAACGTAGCCCAGCCCCATGCAGGCGTTTTCCGGCGCGGTTGCCATGGTGCGGCGAACGCCCAGCGCGCACACGGGCGCCTGCTCGGGCAACGTGCGCGGTTCAAGCGGCGCCAGTCCGGCCGCCTCGCGCTCGGCAGTGCGTTTCGCCTGTTCAGCGGCCACCGGCGTCAGGTAGCGCTCGTCCAAAAAAGCCAGCATGCGGTCCAAATCCACGTTGCCGTACAGCGTCAGGTAGCTGTTGTCCAGGCGGTAGTGGCGCTCGTGCTCTTCCAGGTAGTGCTCGTAGGTTAGCGTGGGGATAGCCTCGGGCGTGCCGCCGGACTCGAACGCATACGGCGTGTCGGGGAACAGGCTTGCCTGCAGCTGGTCGTACAGCACGCTGGACGCATCGGACAGCGCGCCTTTCATCTCGTTGTACACCACGCCGTTGTACGCAAGCTGCGGCCGCGCAGCCGCGCCGGCGCCGGTTCCTTCGCTATCTGCGCCCGCTTCGCCTTCGCCAGCCTCATCGGCCGCCACCAGCTCGTAGTGCCAGCCTTCCTGCTCGAACACCTGGCGCTTGCGGTAGATATCGGGATGCAGCACGGCGTCCATGTACACGTCGGCCAGGTTCATGAGGTCCTGGTCGTTCGTGGACGCGACGGGGTACAGCGTCTTGTCGCCGAACGTCATGGCGTTCAAAAACGTTTGCATGCTGGTTTTCAACAGGTTGACGAACGGCTCTTTGACCGGGAATTTCTCCGATCCGCACAGCACGGAATGCTCCAGGATGTGAAACACCCCCGTGTCGTCGGCCGGCGGCGTGCGAAACGCGATGGAGAAGGCCTTGTTGTCGTCGTCGTTTTGCAGGTACAGCAGCTTCGCGCCGCTGACGTTGTGCAAAAGCGTGTACGCCGTGCCGTCGATTTCGGGCAGCGGCTCGGCCGTGAGCACGGTAAAACCGTGCAGGTTCTGTCCTTGGACCAGGTCCATGAAGACCGCCTTTCTTACTTATGTATGGCGTTGTTGCATGGCGCTATTGTCGCACAACGGCCGCGCCTCGCGCCGCGCGTTACCGGCGCTCCGTGGTTTTTCTCGCGCACGCGCGGGCCCGGCGCGGCTATCCGATATAATCAGCGGGTAAACGCAGACGGCAAGCAAGCAAAGCAAGGCAGGAGGCCCCCGTGGCGGACGACAAGCGCTTTTCCCACATCACGGTGAATGCCGGCGAAGACGATGACGTGGTCATTCAGGCAGGCGCGTACGCCACAACGCCCCAGGTGCAGGCCGAAGCTGTCGAAGAAATACCTGCTGACCAGGCGCAATGGGAAGCCGAAGCGCCGGCTGGCGAAAGCGAGCCCGCTTACGAGCCCGAGCCGGAACTCGCGTCTGAGCCCGCGACTGCTTTCGAGCCCAAGCCCGCAGCGCCCCAGCACGCCGCCCGCCCGGCCGACGACTACAACGAGCAAACGCTCGAGGACCTGGAAGCCGGCCCCATGTCGGGCATGCAGAAGGCCGTGCTTGCCGGCGTGGCCATCATCATCGTGGCGGCCATCGTGTACTTCACGTGTTTCATGCACTAGTTGCAGCAATAGGAAGGTGAGACCATGTCTAAACACAGCTTCAACGTAGCCCGTGGCGCTCGCAAAGAACAACCTGATCAAGATACGTCGCTTGGCCTGACCGAGGCGTTCGCGCCCATCGGTGCCGGTGGCAGCTATGCCGACAACGGCACGGCCGATGGCGACACGAACCTTGGCCTGACCGAGGCGTTCGCGCCCGTGCCCGCCAGCCACGGCGCGCACGCGGGCGGCTTCAAGTACCAGGGCGACACCAGCGAAGACTACGCTGACCCGGTGGAAAGCTTGGAGCCGCGTGACGAGCCCGTGTTTGGCGACGAGATTCCCGTGCCGTCGCCCGACCCCGTGCACGTGCGCGGCAAGCACGGCCGCGTGGCCGCGGTGGTGGAAGAGCATCCGCACCTGAAGAAGTCGCGCCGCGTGCGCAAGGTGCTGGTGGTCATCGTGGTGCTGCTGATCGCGCTTATCTGCGCGCTGGGCTATTACGCCTGGCAGCTGGCCAACGAGTCCAGTCGCGCCATGGTGCAGCAAACCCAGGCGCAGCAGCAGTCCACCGACGTGGGCAACCTGTCGCAGGACAACTCCGGCAAGGACGCCGCGTCGGCCACGGCGAAGAAAACCGAGGTGCCCAACCTGGCCAGCGTGCTGGGCATGACGCAGGACCAGGCCGTTGAGCAGCTGAAACACGGCGCTACCGTCACGTCCAGCAAAGACGTGAACGAAGAGGGCAACGCCGTGAAGAAAAGCGTCACCATCGCGCTGACCACCGAGCCCGCCGACACGCGTTCCGGCACGCCCAGCGTGTACCTGGGCTTGAACGAGGACGGCAAGATCATCCAGGCGGGCTATTCCGCGGCCACCGCGTCGCTGGGATACGGGTCGCTCAGCTTCGCCGACGCGGTGAAGAACGAGCACGTGGTGGAAAAGACGCTGCGCGACGCGGGCGTGCCCGTGGTCGACGGCGCGGCCACGCTGCCCACCGACAAGACGGCGTACTCCACGTACGCCACCGACGGCACCACGCTGGTGAAGGAGAACTGCTCGTTCGGTGGCCAGGTGGACATCAACGGCGCGTCGCACGACTGGTCAAGCGTGCTGCTGTACGACTACAGCACAGCCAACGCTTCCGGCAACCTAGCCGACACCATCCGCATCATCTACATCTACGTGAACGCCTAACCGCACAAACACAGTAAAAGGTGAACGTGCTTGAAAGAGCGCTTGTGACCGCACGGTTGCGAGCGCTCTTGCTGTTGCTTGGTGCGCACATCGCGGCGAAAAGTCTTAATGCGTGCCCCTGATGGATTTCCTTGCGCATGTGATGAGGGCGCAAATGCCCTGTGCTAGAATCGGGTTTCACTAGAAACGTAGCACAAGGGGTTTGCCTAAATGTCATTCTTGGATTTTTTCTCGGGGCTCACTGGCCAGATGTCGTGTGACATGGCCATTGACCTTGGCACCGCGAATACCCTGGTCGCCATCCCGGGCGAGGGCATTGTGGTCAACGAGCCTTCCGTTGTGGCTATCGAGAAAAGCACGCATCGCGTGTTGGCCGTCGGCCACGAAGCCAAGAACATGATCAACCATACGCCCGACGCATTTTCCGCCGAGCATCCGCTGCATGACGGCGTGGTGGCTGATTACGACGTCACCGAGGCCATGATCAGCGCATTCATCAACAAGGCCGCGCCGCGCAAGTACCCGTGGCAGGCCAAGCCGCGCATCGTCATCTGCATTCCGTGCGGCGCAACCTCCGTGGAAAAGCGCGCCGTGTTCGAAGCGGCCGTGCAGGCGGGTGCGCGCCAAGCATACCTGATCGAGGAACCCATGGCCGCTGCCATGGGCGCCGACCTGCCCGTCACCGAGCCTACCGGCTCCATGGTGGTGGACATCGGCGGCGGCACCACTGAGGTGGCCGTCATCTCGCTTGGCGGCATCGTCACGTCTTCCAGCCTGCGCTTGGCCGGCAACCGCATGGACGAGGCCATCGCCATGCACCTGCGCGACCTTCTGGGCATCAAGATCGGCGAGCGCACGGCCGAGATCATCAAAATCAAGATCGGCTCCATCCTGCCGTTCGAGGACGGCCGCGAACGCGACATGATCATCTCCGGTCAGGACGTCATCACCGAACAGCCCAAGGAAGTCACCATCCAGTCCGAGGATGTGCGCCAGGCGCTCATCGCCCCGTGCGAGGAAATGGTGGTGCACATCAAGGAAACGTTCAAGAAAACGAACCCTGACCTGGCCTCCGACATCATCCAGAACGGCATCCTGCTTACGGGCGGCGGCGGACTTCTTTCCGGTTTGGACCGCTACCTTACCGACAAGCTGGAAATTCCCGTGTGGGTAAGCGAAACGGCGCTGACGAACGTGGTTATGGGCTGCCTGAAGGTTCTTGAAACTCCGCAGGCGCTCAAGCAGACGCTCATGCGCTCGAAATAGGACAAGCCTTAGGTTATGGCACTCAATTTTCAACAACAAGGCTCGGCGCTTATGCGCCGAGTTCTGCTCATTGGGCTTATCGTTGCATCCGTCGTCATGATGACGGTGTACGGGCGCGAAGGCGAAACCGGCCCGCTGCACACGCTGCAGTCGGCTGTGTCCGGCGCGGTCAGCCCGTTGCGCATCGTGGGCGGCTCCATCGAGTCGGCCACTTCCACGGTCGGCGACACGGTGGACAACATCACGGCCGATCAAAGCACGCTTTCGGGCTTGCGCGAATACAACGAGCAACTGGTGCAGCAGTATTCCCAAATGGAAGAGTACAAGCAGGAAGCGCAACGCCTGCAGAAGCTGCTTGACCTGAAAGACACGTACCAGATCGAAGGCACGGGCGCGCGCGTCATCGGGCGCAGCTCCGAGGCTTGGAGCCAGACGGTCATCATCAACAAGGGCTCGGACGACGGCGTTTCCACTGGTCAAACGGTCATGGGCACGTCGGGCGTTGTGGGACAGATCGTGTCCACGTCCTCGCACACGGCAACGGTGCGCCTGCTGACCGACCCGCAGTCGGGCGCGGCGGCCATGGTGCAGTCAAGCCGCGCGGAGGGCATCTTGCGCGGCAGCCTGGTGGGCCTTCTGTACCTGGAAGACCTTGACGCCGACGCCGAGGTGAACGTCGGCGACGTCGTTGTCACGTCGGGCCTCGGCGGCAGCTATGCGCGCGGGCTTATCATCGGCACGGTGGTGAAGGTGGACGCGCAGCAGGGCGACACGTCGCGCCGCGCCGTGGTTTCGCCGAACGACGCCATCTCTACGCTTGAGGACGTGCTGGTGGTATCCAGCGTGGGCTCCGATGCGGACGATAGCGATGATTCGTCTACGTTCAGCTCGAGCTCGTCGACTGCGTCTTCTAGCTCGTCAAGCTCGAACAGTTCTACGTCCGCGAACTCGAACTCGGGCTCCGGTTCCAACAACGGCACCGCTTCGTCAAACGGCTCGAACAATTCAAACGGCTCGAACAATTCAAACGGCTCGAACAATTCAAACGGCTCGAACAATTCAAACGGCTCGAACAATTCAAACGGCTCGAACAGCTCGACGAACGCAAACGACGCGTCGAACGAAGGGGGGCGCTAACCTATGGCAGAGAAGAACAACTTCGTGCTGGTCATCGGCGCCATCGTGGCCTTCGTGCTGCAGATTGCCCTGGCCCCCGCCATCGCGCTGTTCTCCGCGCAGCCGAACTTTCTTCTGGCGTACGCCATCGTGGTGGCCATCGTTATCCCGAACGAGGCGGGCCCGGTGCTGCCGTTTGTCATGGGCCTGCTGTACGACCTGACGGGCACGGGCCCGGTCGGCGGCATGGCGCTTCTGCTGGTCATCGCGTGCTTCATCGCCTCGCGCGTGTTCTCGCTTATGGACAACGACACGCTGTTCATGCCGCTTGCCATCTTCGTCGCCTGCGCGCTTTTGGCCGAGTTGGCCTACGGCATGCTGCTTATGGCGTGCGGCTTGGCGGCAAACCCCGTGGAAGCCCTGGTCACGCGCGCGCTGCCGTGCGCGCTGTACGATTGCGCCGTGGGGCTGGTGCTGTACTTCGTGATGGTGCGCCTTCTGGCGGGCGGTACCCAGGACCGCGGGTTGCGCACGCCGAAGCTTCGCTAAGGAGGCGGCATGCTTTCAGCAATCATCGCCGCTGTTATCGCGCTTATCGTTGTTGCCGCCATTTTGGTGGTGCTGTACGTGGTGTTGCGCGGCCGCAAAACCGAAAACGTCAGCGTGAAGCGCGATGTGCGCTCCATTCAATCGGTGGGCGTGAAGTCGTCGCTGCCCGATTCGCACCGCGTTCCTGCCGGCGGCGTGGCGCGCGGCGCATCGCCCGCTCAACCGGTGGCGAATCCTGCCGACAGCTTGAAATCTCGTTTCGTGGCCGTGGGTATTTTGGCGGGCGCTATCTTCGGCACGCTTGCCACGAAGCTGTGGAGCATGCAGGTGCTTTCCGGCGACGCATTCAAGCGCGAATCGGAAGATAACCAATACACCACTGTGTACACGCCGGCCCCGCGCGGCTACATCCTTGACGCCGACGGCAACGCCATCGTGAAAAACCGCACGTCGCTGACGGTGCTTGCCGACCCCGACGTGGCCGATGACCACGATGTGGTGGCGCGCCTGTCCACGGTGCTTGGCGTGCCCGACGGCATCGTGCGCAAGCGCATCAAGGACTCCACGTCCGGCGCGCAAAGCCAACGCGTGGTGGCAAGCGACGCCAGCATGCGCAACGTGGCGTTCATCGCTGAGCACGCCGACGCGTTCCCGGGCATCACCGTGCAAACACGCACGGTGCGCGATTACCCACACGGCGCGCTGGCGGCGCACGCGGTGGGCTACACGGGCAGCGTCACGGCCGACGACGTGGCCAGCGTGGCCGAAGGCCGCGATTTGGAGCTGGGCGATGCGGTAGGCAGAAGCGGCGTCGAGCAGATGTACGACAACCTGCTTGCCGGCGACCACGGCGAGCGCAAGGTCATGGCCGACGCGCAGGGCAACGTGGTGGAAGTGGTCAGCGAAACGCAGCCTG
>NZ_CDRSTZ010000052.1:0-15289 GCF_977052095.1 Senegalimassilia sp. | reverse complement strand
CATTTGCGTAGTCGCCCATCTTACACGATAGCGGCAGGTGGCGGCTCGTTTCGCGCGCATCTTCAACACAACGCTATGACGGTTGTGGGCGGTTTGGGTGAATGGCGCCGCCCCTAAACATCAAGCGCACGTAAAATGTTCGTGCGCCCGGTCTGGTTTCCGCCCAAAAGCCCACGTCACGCGTAACCTGCGCGTACCATGGTGAAATCGTGACGCGTTCGAACGCATCGGGCGCATGCGCCATCACGATTCCTGGCGCCGCCCTCTCAAGCGTCGCGCAACAGGTATGTGAAAGGCGGAATATGATTATCGAAGCGTTGAAATCCCTGCTCATCGGCATTGTCGAGGGCGTTACCGAATGGCTGCCCATCTCATCGACGGGCCACATGATCATCGTCGACGACTTCGTGCAGCTGCAGGTGTCGCCGGAATTCCTCGCGCTGTTCCTCGTCGTCATCCAAATCGGCGCCATCCTGGCTGTGCTCACGTTGTACTTCCACAAGCTCAACCCGGTAAGCCCTCGCAAAACCGCAGATGAGAAGCGTGCAACGTGGCGTTTGTGGGGCATGGTTGCCATCGGTTGCATCCCGGCGGCCATCATCGGCATCCTGTTCGACGACTGGGTGAACGCCCACTTCTACAATAAGGTGTGCGTGGCGGCCATGCTCATCCTGTACGGCGTGGTGTTCATCGTGCTCGAGCGCCGCAACCGCCGCCGCCTGGGCGAATGTCGCCGCGCCATCGAGTCCGAGCACGCGCAGCCCACCATGCCGCGCGGTCGCCACGCGCGCATGCAGCCGCTTGCGGCCACGGCGGCATCTAGCGCCGACGTCGAGGCCGAGGCGGAGCGCCGCATGTTCCGCATCACCGACGTCGACCACATCGACTGGAAAACGGCGCTGAAAATCGGCTGCTTCCAGGTGCTGGCCATCATCCCCGGCACGTCGCGTTCCGGCGCCACCATCATCGGCGGCATGCTGTGCGGCTGCAGCCGAACCGCCGCGGCTGAGTTCACGTTCTTCCTGGCCATCCCCATCATGTTCGGCTGGGGCCTGGTGAAATGCCTGAAGTTCGTGGCGGCCGGTCTGGTCATGACGCAAACCGAGATTGTCGTGCTTATCGTCGGCATCGTCTCGGCGTTCGTTATGTCGGTCGTGTCCATCAAATTCCTCATGGGCTACATCAAGCGCAACGACTTCACGGCGTTCGGCTGGTACCGCATCATTGTCGGCGTGCTGGTGCTCGGCGTGTTCGCCCTGCAGATGGCGGGCGTGCTGGCATAACGTCTGCCGCCACGCCCTGAAAAGTTCACCGACATATCTGGCGCGATATCCCCAGCCTGCCGGGCTCTTTTGCTATCATGTTTGCCACACGAGGGCCGCTTGTCGCGCAAGCGGCGCGCCGCAGCAGGGAAGCGGCGCGCGCGGCCATGCTCGTTACCACTTGCAAGTATGGAAGGAAAAGCCGATGTCTGATCAGAACAGCTCGTTCGAGCAGATCCAGGAACATCGTGCCAAGATCGACGAAATCGACCGTCAGATCGTCGCGCTGCTGAACAAGCGCGCCGGTCACTCGCTGGTCATTCGCGGCCTGAAGCCCGGTGCGCGTATGGGTCTGTACGACCCGAAGCGCGAGGAGGAGATTTTCGAGAAGGTTGACAGCTTCAACGAAGGGCCGCTCTATAACGACAACCTCCGCGAGATTTACAGCACTATCCTGAAGGTCATGAAGGAGACTCCGTCGGCATGAGCGAACAGCATATCGAAACGAAGCTGCCAGATTACGGCACCCGCACTGACGAGATCACTATCTACGCCGGTCCTTGCTCGGTAGAAAGCGAAGAGCAGTTCTTCGAAGTTGCCGAATGCATTCACGACCTGGGCCTTTCCTGGATTCGCGGTGGTGCCTACAAGCCGCGCACGAACCCGCACAGCTTCCAGGGCCTCGGCGAGGAAGCGCTGAAGATCATGAAGGCCGGCGGCGAGAAGTACGGCCTGAAAACGCTCACGGAAGTCATGGACTCCGAGCACTGCGAGCTGGTGCACTCCTACGTCGACGGCCTGCAGGTGGGCGCGCGCAACTTCCAGAATTTCAGCCTGCTGAAAAACATCGGCAAGGTCACGAAGGACTCGCGCAAGATGGTGTTGTTCAAGCGCGGTTTCGCGGGCACCATCGCCGAGTGGCTGGCCGCAACCGACTACATCACCATGGAGGGCAATGACAACGTCGTGCTGTGCGAGCGCGGCCTGCGCACGTTCGAGACGGCCACGCGCTTCACGCTCGACATCTCCGCGGTGCCGGTTATCCACAAGCAAAGCCTGCTGCCCATCTGCGTTGACGTGTCGCACCCGGCTGGCGTGCGCGACTTGGTGCCCAGCCTGGCCCGCGCCGCGGTTGCTGTGGGCGCCGACTCCATCATGATCGAGGTGCATCCCAACCCGCCGGCGGCCCTGTCCGACGGCCCGCAGCAGCTGACTCCGGCCCAGTTCCGCGTGCTCGTCGAAGAGCTGCGCGAGATCGCGGCCGTGTTCGGCAAGAAAATCGTGTAGCGGCGTTTGCGGATAGCGCGCAGCGCGTTGCTCGCGAAGCATTTTTCGAAGGCGAATCGGATTTCCCGGTTCGCCTTCGTGCGTTTAGGGAGGGGTGGGGCGCCGGCTCTGCCGCGCAGCGTCGCCTTGCTTGCTCCTGCGGCCCGGATTTATTGTCGCGCGCCGTAGCTGATGGCGCGGGCGGGGCAGGCGCGCACGCATCCTAAGCACATAAGGCATTCGGCATCGGGCCAGGTGGGGCGCTTGCCGTCCATCACGATGGCGCCGGCGGGGCAGATGCGCTCGCAGCGCCCGCACCCTACGCAGGCGTCGCTTACGGCGAAGTTTTGCGTGTCGAGCACGCGGTCAAGTTCAACGTGGCCTAGCAGCCCGTCGGTGCTGTTCGCTTTCGTCCACGCGCCCATGTTCGCCTCCTTCGCCTTGCGCTTTTGCCCGGTTTGCCGCATTTCGGCATCGATTATGGTACCGCATCGCTGTTGCTTTCGCGTTCGCTCTCGTTAAGGAAGCGTTGGGCGCATCGGCAATCGCTTCGCTCTTTGTGGAATCTGCGTTTACGTCGCTGTCCGGGCGGGCGCGGTATGGCTGCCTGTGCGGAGCATCGGGCCGCCGGCGCATCGCTCCTTCGCGCCCTTCGCCTGCGCTTTGGCCACCTATTGTCCTGCGAAAATAGAACACTATCTGCCTATGCTGTGCATGCGCGCGCCGCGGCCGTGAACCTGCTGCCAAGCTGCGCTAGAATCATACGTTGCGCTTCACGGCGCAACCATTGGAATCACCCCGTCGCCATCGCCCCCCGCGCGCCCTGCTAACTCAGCTGCCGCGTAAGCCCGCGAGGCCGGCGGTTTAGCCCGAAGGAACCCCACATGCCCGTCGACATCACCACGCTCAACGGCCCGCAGCGCGCGGCCGTCGAATGCACCGAAGGCCCGCTGCTTGTGCTTGCAGGCGCCGGATCAGGTAAAACGCGCGTGCTCACGTACCGCATTGCGCACATCCTCGAAGACCTTGACGTGGCGCCGTGGGAAATTTTGGCCATCACGTTCACGAACAAGGCCGCCGCGGAAATGCGCGAACGCCTGCAAGGCCTGGTGGGACCGCGCAGCCGCGGCATGTGGGTGTCCACGTTCCACAGCATGTGCGTGCGCATGCTGCGCGCCGACGCCGAGCTGCTGGGCTTCTCGAAAAGCTTCACCATCTACGACACCGACGACCAAAAGCGCCTGTACAAGGAAATCATGGCCGAGCTCGACATCGACCCGAAGCGCTTCCCCGTAAACGCGCTCATGAACCGCATTTCCACGGCGAAAAACGAGCTGAAGGCCCCCGGCGTGTTCGCCAAAGAGGCCAACGACCCGGTGGGCAAGGTGGCTGCGCGCGTGTACGAGCGGCTGCAGGAGCGCCTGAAGCAGGCGAACGCTTTCGACTTCGACGATTTGCTGCTGTACGCGTATCTGCTGCTCAAAAACCACCCCGAGGTGCTGGAAGCCTACCAGCTGCGCTTCCGCTACATCATGGTGGACGAGTATCAGGACACGAACCACGCGCAGTACGAGATCACGCGCCTTTTGGCCGAGCAGCACGGCAACATCATGGTGGTCGGCGACGACGACCAGTCCATTTACAGCTGGCGCGGCGCCGACATCCGCAACATCCTCGATTTCGAGAAGGACTACCCGCGCTGCACCACCGTGAAGCTGGAGCAGAACTACCGCAGCGTCGGCAACGTGCTGGCCGCGGCGAACGCGGTCATCGCGAACAACCAGCATCGCAAGGCCAAAAAGCTGTTCACCGACCAGGAAGACGGTGAGAAAATCCACGTGTACATGGCCACCGACGAGCGCGACGAGGGCCGCTGGATTGCCGGCGAGATCGAGAAGCAGCGCCAGAAGGGCCTCAGTTACAACCAGGTGGCGGTGTTCTACCGCACAAACGCGCAGTCGCGCATGCTTGAAGACATGCTGCTGCGCGCCGGCGTGCCGTACCGCATCGTCGGCGGCACGCGCTTCTTCGAGCGCGCCGAAATCCGCGACGTCATGGCGTACCTCACGCTGGTGGTGAACCCCGCAGACGACATCGCGGCCAAGCGGGTTATCAACACGCCGCGCCGCGGCATCGGCAAGTCCACCATCGAGCGCATCGAGCAGTTCGCGCGCGAAATGGGCATGACGTTTATGGAAGGCGCCGAGCTGGCCGTGGCCGACCCCGAGCTGCGCGCCTCCACGCGTCGCAGCGTGGGCGAGTTCGTGCAGCTGGTGAAAGACGCGCAGTCGTATTCGGGCGATTTGCGCAAGCTTATCGAGGCCGTTATCGACAAGTCGGGCCTTATCGGCGCGCTGCAGGCCGAAAACACCGACGAGGCGCGCGGGCGCATCGAGAACATCCAGGAGTTCTTGTCGGTAGTCGACGAGTTCGTGGACACGCATGACGAGGAAGGCGCCGACTACGCGGCGCCTCAGCATTCCGCCGTTCTACGAACGGCGGATGCGCTCGACGCTGCGGCTTCCCCTCGCACCCAATCCGCGGCTGCTGACGAAGGCTCGGGCATTGGGGAAACCCTCGCTGACTCTTCGCTACCTATGGGTGGGCAACTTGCGGATGACGCGCCGGTTGCAGTCGGTGTAACCGCTGGTGGGGAAGGTGTTGGCGAAGCCGGCGCTGCTACCGATGAGCCGGTGCGCGTGCTGCGCGGCGATTCGCTGGCCGACTTTTTGGAGTGGGTGCGCCTGCGTACCGACCTTGACACCATGGAAGACGACGGCCAGGCCGTCACCATGATGACCGTGCACGCCAGCAAGGGCTTGGAGTTCGACTGCGTGTTCGTGGCCGGCATGGAGGAGACGCTGTTTCCGCACATGAACAGCGTCGGCGACGCGGCCGGCATCGAGGAGGAGCGCCGCTTGGCCTACGTTGCCATCACGCGCGCCCGCAAGGTGCTGTACCTCACGTGCGCCTACACGCGCCAGATTTTCGGCCAAACACAGTCGAATCCCGTGTCGCGCTTCGTGCACGAAATTCCCTCCGAGCTGCGCCAAACCATGGGCGTGGGCAGCCAGGGCTTCTCCGGCACCGGCTGGGAGAAGCGCGGCAGCCGCAAGGGCATATCCGGCAGCGGTGTGGAGGCCGGCGGCGGGCGCGTGTTCGGCCGATCAAGCGCCAGCATGCCCGGCGGGCGCTCCGACCGCGAGCGCCGCGAGGCGCGTACGGGTCGCATGGGCTCGGGCCGCGCGGTTTCGGGAGCGTATGTGCGTCCGGGCGCCGAGAAGAAGGCGGCCGCGAAGATGACGTTTGCCGCCGGCGACATGGTGGACCACAAGACGTTCGGCCGCGGCAAAGTCACGAAAGTCGACGGCGACACGCTCTACGTCCGCTTCACCAAATCCGGCCAAACGAAAAAGCTCCTCAAAGACTACGCCCCCATCGTAAAAATCAACTAACAAACCAGCGCCCCTCGCAAATCCCAACTGCGAGGGGCGCTTTCGCTTGTAGCTCCTACTTTCCGCACATGTGGGCTTCGCACCAGGCGCAGGCGTCGGGCGTGGCTGCCAGGCCGCCCAGGGCGCTTTCGCGCAACTCGAACGGCAGGCTGCGGCCAACCTTGTACACGGCCTCCACCGTTTGGTCGAACCCAACCAAGTTGCCGACGTTCGCCAGCGAAATCTGTGCGCTGACCAGCGCCGTTGCCGCGCCCGATGCGTTGCGCTTCTGACACGGCACCTCAACCAGGCCCGCCACGGGATCGCACACCAGCCCCATCATGTTCGTCAGCGCGTTGCCCGCTGCGTCCAAGCACTGCTCGGGCGTGCCGCCTTCAAGCTCCACGGTTGCCGCCGCCGCCATGGCCGCGGCGCTGCCGATCTCGGCCTGGCAGCCGCCCTCGGCGCCGGCCACGGTGGCGTTGCGCGTGATCAGGTACCCCACGGCCGCCGCGCATCCCAGCGCACGCACCAGCTCGTCGTCCGTGAACCCCTTCGTGGCCTGCAGCGACAGCAGCACGCCGGGGATGACGCCGGCCGAACCTGCCGTCGGCGCCGCCACGATGCGGCCCATGGACGCGTTCGTTTCCAGCACGGCCATGGCGTACGCCGCCGCCGACGATATGGGCTCGCCGCACACGTTGCGCGCATGCCGGCGCAGCTTCGCCATGCGCTGCGCCTCGCCGCCCAAAAGCCCGCCCATGGAATTCGCCGGCTCGTCAAGCGGCCCGAACGCGGCGTCCTTCATGACGCGCAGCACGCGCAAAAGGTACGCCTGCGTGCCGTCGGCGAACCCGCGGCTTTCCTGAACGGCCTGTTCGCGGCGGAAGAACACCTCGGAAATGGAAGCTTTGCGTGCCCGGCACAGCTCCAAAAGCGCGCTTCCCGTGCCGAAATCAAGCGCGCGCAAATCCTCAAGCGCCCGCGCCTGCACGTCGGCGTCAACCGGCGCCGGCGCCTCGCCGGCCACGGTGGCGGCGGGGATGACGCGGCAGCCGCGGATAAGCGGGTTGGCATTGATGGCCTCGCGCGCCTCTTCGCTGATACCCTGGTCGGTCTCAAGCACGGTGTAGGCCACGTCGCCGCGCTGCTCGCGGTACATGCGCGCGGTGGCGATGTTCACGCCGTGCTCGCTCAAGCACGTGGCGATGTGCGCAAGCACGCCGGGCTCGTCGATCTGCTGCACCACGATGGAGTGGTTCTCGCCGGTGATGTACACGTCCACGCCGTCGATCTTGCGGATAACCGCCGCGCCGCCGCCCACGCTTTCGCCGCGCACGCACATGCGTACGCCGTCGGCGCCGTCGATGACCATGTCGATGGTATTGGGGTGCTCGTAGTCGTCCGAGTCGGGCAGGGGAGTGAACTCAAAATGAAGCTCCGCTTCGCGCGCGTGGGCAAATGAATTGCGAATGCGCAGGTCATCGGGCGAAAAGCCCAGCATGCCGGCCACAAGCGCCTTGTCGGTGCCGTGCCCGGTCAGCGTGTGCGCGAAGCTGCCAAGCAGGCGAAACTCCACGCGCCGCGGCAGGCTACCGGCCAGTTTGCGCGCCATGTACGCGATGCGCAGCGCGCCAGCGGTGTGGCTGCTCGACGGCCCCACCATTACCGGCCCGATGATGTCGGTTAGCCCCAGCGTTTCCATGTTCGCTCCTATTCTTCGCTGCAAGAAGACGATGATGCGCCCGCGCCGAGAAACCTCGCCGCGCTCCAATGTCTTGCGAACACTATAGCCGCCCCCCGCCACTTCCACGCCTATGCGTTACATGAATTTACCGGCCCAGCCCAGGCCAGCCCAGCCCAGCCCAGCCCAGCCCAGCCCAGCCCAGCCCAGCCCAGCCCAGCCCAGCCCAGCCCAGCCCAGCCCAGCCCAGCCCAGCCCAGCCCAGCCCAGCCCAGCCCTCTATCACCTCAATGCCTTTTTCAACAACTCGGAAAAACGTCCACTGTTGGTCAAAAATGCCACTTTCTGAAGAAATGACCGCTGCGAATCTCGACAGGCGTTACACGACAGGCGTCTGACCTGCGAAAATGGAACTAGCCGAATCTGAGGTTCGGGCTCGCGTTCAGCTTCTCGTGGATTTGTCCCCATTTCGTTCAGGTTCTTGGAAAATTGCCCAACAGTGGGTTTTTTCTTGAGTTGCTGAATGCCCGCCCATTGCCGCTGTGCCTCGCGCTCGCTAGAAGCGCTCCTCGCGATTCCATCCTCCCACCGCGGACTGCCGCCGACGGGTGCTCCTGGGCGTTTTGCGCTCGTTTCGCCCGCGTGCGCAAACGGGCAGTATAATAGTGAGTTGGTCCCATGCGCTTGCCGCGGGGCCTCTTATGAGCAAGACGAAGGATGCGCCGACGGCGCGTCGGCGAAGGTAAGGAGCGATCACATGGCGGCACCCATTCTGGTGTTCGGTCACAAGAATCCCGACAACGATGCCATCAGCGCGGCTGTTGGCTACGCGTATCTGAAGAACGAGCTGGCGAAGCGCGACGGCGTCGACGCCACGTACGAGGCGGTCCGCCTGGGCTCGCTGCCGCCCGAGACCGAGTGGATCCTCGGCGAGCGCGGCATCGAGACCCCGCGCCTTATCGAGTCCGTGGAAGCCGGCCAACAGGTCATCCTCGTCGACCACAACGAGGCGCTGCAGTCCGCCGACGGCCTTGACGCCGCCGAAATCCTGGAAATCGTCGACCATCATCGCCTTGGCGGCCTGGTCACGGCCCAGCCGCTGCGCTTCAACGCCCGCCCTGTCGGCTCCACCGCGGCCATCGTCGCGCGCGAGTTCGAGATCGAAGGCGTGGAGCTGCCGCAGTCCATCGCCGCGCTGCTGCTCGGTGCCATGCTCACCGACACCGTTATCATGAAGTCGCCCACCACCACCGACTTCGACCGTGACATCATCGCCCGCACGGCCGAGGCCGTCGGCGTGGACCCGGTGGAGTACGGCATGTCCATCTTCAAGTGCCGCTCCAACCCCGCCGAGCTGCCCGTCGACAAGCTGGTGAACGCCGATGCCAAGGAGTTCGAGCTTTCCAACGGCAACAAGGTCTACATCGGCCAGTACGAAACGGTCGACCTCAAGGCCGTGCTTGACCGCGAGCCTGAAATCCGCGAGGCCATCAAGGCGCTCGTGGCCGAGAAGGGCTACCAGTTCGTGCTGTTCTTCGCTACCGACATCCTGGCCGAAGGCAGCCAGTTCATCTGCGAAGGCGACACCGATTTCGTGAACCGCGCGTTCAACATCGACGTCACGGGCAAGTCCGTCTGGATGCCCGGCGTGCTGTCCCGCAAGAAGCAGGTCGCAGCCCCCATCCTGGCCCTGTAACCGATTTACACCGGCATCATCGCGAAGGCCCCAGGCGCAAAGCCCGGGGCCTTCGTTCGTTTTAAGCAGGGGCAACAGCTACTGCACACTTTCGTGCTACGCCCATCCGGTCGCTGCATGCGTTTCCCGGCTGGCAAAGCGCTTCCGAAAGATCGTTCGCGCGGCGTTGCGCATTTCGTAACCGAGGACAACCCGAACGCCCGCAGCAACCAATCGCCGCACAGCACGCCTTTTCGACAGCCGCGCTCGTCAAGCAGCCGCACGCCGCCGTTATTCGCCTTCGCCGTTCATGCGCCTGCCCACGAAGTCCAGCAGAAACGCGTGGAACTCGGCGGCCTTTTGCCCCAGCGGGCGCGCCGCCGCCTCCACCACGATATCGCGCGCGAAGCGCTCGTCGGCAATCGGCGCCAGCGCCACGTCCTCGCTTTCAAGCGCGCCCCAGCTGTGCTCGGGCCAAAACCCCACGCCAAGCCCCAGCGCTATGAACTTGCGCACCACATCGGGGCTGTCGGACTCGAACACCACGTTCGGCGCGAACCCCGCCTGCCCGCACAGTTCGTCGCACACGGCGCGAAACGCCCGCGAGCCCGCCAGCGCCACAAACGGCGCTCCCGCGAAATCCGCAAGCGCTACGCTGCCGCTTTCGCTCACATGCCCGCGCGGCACCGCCAGGCAGATGCGCTCCCGAAACGCGTGCGCACCCTTCGCGCCAACGGCGGCACCCGCCAGCACCGTCTTTACGCGCACGTCCCAGCGCGCCGCCGCATTCGCCTGGTTGATGACGAACGCCGTCTGCGGGCACGCCGCGCGAAACGCCGCGATGGCGTCGACGGCCATAAGCGTGGCGGCCTCCACGTCCACGCGCACGGTGTTGCGCTCGGCACCTTTGGCCTGCGCAATCACGTCGGGCACCTGCTCAAGCCCAGACAACAGCGGCGCGATATGCTCCTCAAGCGCCTGCCCGCACGGCGTCAAGCGGATGTTGCGCCCCTGCCGCTCGAACAGCTTCGCGTCAAGCTCGCCCTCCAGCCGCCGGATGGCCTGCGTCAGCGCCGGCTGCGCCACGCCCAGCCGCTTCGCCGAATTCGTCATATGCTGCGTTTGCGCCACCTCGTGAAAATATCGCAGCTGCAAAAGCTCCATGCTTAGCCTCGCCCCTGTCGTGTTGCTCTGTGTCGATAACGCGAAGATTATCGAAAACGCTCAAACCATAACGTTAACAGTTCTACCATAACGAACCGCCGCGGGCATACGCCCACAGCGCACCTGCAGAATACCACCAAGGAGATGACGGAAATGGCAGAGGCACTCGAGGCGATCATGCTCATTTGCTTCGGGCTTTCGTGGCCGATGAACGCGTACAAGAACTTCAAGGCCCGCACGGCCGCGGGCACCAGCTGGCAGTTCATCCTGCTTATCACGCTCGGCTACTTCGCCGGCATTGCGGCGAAGTTCGTGTCGGGCACCATCAACTGGGTGCTTGCCGTGTACTTCATCAACGTGGTGTGCATCGCCGCGAACTGGGTGGTGTACTTCCGCAACCGCGCCATCGACACCGAACGCGACCGCCTGCGTGGCGAGCAGGACGCCCAAGACGCCCAGGCCGCAGCTCGCGCATAGCGCGCAGGGCTTTTTGCGGAAGCTTATCGACCGCAATGCACTTGCGTGCTGGCATCATTGCGTTGCGAATCCCATCGGAATGCGCTTGCATATCTTTGCCGACCGCTTGCTTCCTTGTGCCCGCACGCGTCCATCTTCTGCGGAAGCTTGCCAGACGCAATTCGCCTATGTGCCGGCAGGTTTCAGTTGCATAGCCCATGCGGAATGCACTTTACGCATCTTTGCTGGCCGCCCGCGCCCTTGCGCCTGCCCGCGCCCGATCGCACCATATAATAAGTAACGAAAACCAATGACCGAAAGCCGCCTTGCGCGGCTTTCGCTGTAGGAAACGGAGCCGCCATGAAACCCGACCGCCTGTTGAACCTGTTTTGCGAGCTTGTGCGCATCGAAAGCCCGTCGCGGCACGAAATCGCCATGGCCGCACGGTGCCGCACCGAGCTGGAAGCCCTCGGCTTCACGGTGCGCTTCGACGATTCCGCAGCCCAGACGAGCTCAGACACGGGCAACCTCATCGCGCACCGCGCAGGCGACGTGCCGGGCGCGCTGGTGCTGTGCGGCCACATGGACACGGTGCAGCCGTGCGCGGGCATCGAACCGGTGGTCGAAGACGGCGTCATTCGCTCGGCCGGCGACACCATTCTGTCCGCCGACGACAAAGCGGGCGTCGCGGGCATCTTCGAGGCCGTGCGCGGCCTGGTGGAAACAGGGGAGCAGCTGCCCGAGATCTGCGTGGTGCTGACCACGTGCGAAGAGCTGCACCTGCTTGGCTCCGGCGCGCTTGACGTCTCGGCGTTGCCGGCCGGCGCGCCCTGCTACGTGCTTGACGCCGACGGCGACCCGGGCACCATCATCCAGTCGGCGCCGTGCCACTGCACGTTCACGGCAACGTTTCGCGGCCAGGCCGCCCACGCGGGCGTGGAGCCCGAGCGCGGCAACTCGGCGCTGCGCATGGCCGCGCAGGCCGTGTGCCACATGCCGCTCGGCCGCGTGTCGGCCCACACCACCGCAAACGTCGGCGTCATCGAGTGCGACGGCGCCACGAACGTCGTGCCCGCCACGTGTTGGCTGTCGGGGGAGTGCCGCTCCACGTCGGTTGAGCGCGCCCGCGCCGAGCGTGCGGCCATGGATGACGCCATGCGCACGGCGGCCGCCCAAGCTCACGGCAGCGTGGACATCCAGTGGCGCACCGATTACCTGCCCATTTCCTACGACGAGCACGATCCGCTTGTGCAGAGCGTGGTTACCGCCGCGCGCGCTGCGGGCCTCACGCCGCGCCTGCACGCCTCGGGCGGCGGGGCGGACGCGAACATCCTTGCCGGGCGCGGCGTGCGCGCCATCACGCTGGCCACGGGCATGGCGAACTACCATTCGCGCGACGAGTACATCACGGTGGAAAACCTCGAAGGCACGGCGCGCCTGGTGGAGCAGCTCATCCTGGGCGCGCGCAAATAATACAGCTCGTCTATGCCTCCATCCCGGTTATCGCACAAGTCGCTGCGGTGTGCTGCCTATGAATCCACGCTTCCCTGAACCCCATCCACGGCGGCGAAAAATTTGCAACAACTTTTTCCGAATTTGTGTGCAAAACGTGGCTCACACGCCAAAAAAACCTTGCATGACCAGCCAAAACACAGTACAATAGCAATAGACACACCCGGGTGCGTGGCGTTTGACAGCCCCTATACCCGGTGTTAAAGTTCCAACTCGCGCCTGAAAAGGTGAAGGTCGTCGTGTGCGCATCAGCTGAACGCACACGAGTGGCCGACGAAGAAATGCGACGGCGGTCTCGTACGCCGTCGGAGGCAAGAGCGAAGGAGAAGATTTTGCCTACCATCAATCAGCTGGTCCGCAAGGGCCGCAAAACGGCTGCCGTGAAGTCGAAGACTCCGGCGCTGAAGGGCAACCCGCAGAAGCGTGGCGTGTGCACCCGCGTGTACACCACCACCCCCAAGAAGCCGAACTCGGCTCTGCGTAAGGTCTGCCGTGTCCGCCTGGTCAACGGTATGGAAGTTACCGCCTACATCCCGGGCGAGGGCCACAACCTGCAGGAGCACTCCATGGTGCTCATCCGCGGCGGCCGTGTTAAGGACCTTCCTGGTGTCCGTTATAAGGTCATCCGCGCCGCTCTCGACTGCGCTGCAGTTGACAAGCGCAAGCAGGCTCGCAGCCGCTACGGTGCCAAGCGCCCGAAATAAGTTCACCGCTAAGTCGCGCGGGCTGCAGAAACGCGTAACCGGAAGGGCCGGAAACGCGGCAGCCTAATGAGAGAAGGAAAGTCTCTTAGAAGCGCGCAGGAATAAGAAGGAGTTTTACATGCCGCGTCGTGCAGCAGCCGTCCGCCGTGAAGTTCAGCCGGACGCCGTCTACAACAACCGTCTTGTCACCCAGCTGATCAACAAGATCCTGCTGGACGGCAAGAAGTCCACCGCCGAGGGCATCGTCTACGGTGCTTTCGAGCTGGTTCAGGCCAAGACGGGCGAAGATCCGCTGGCCGTCTTCAAGAAGGCTATGGACAATGTCCGCCCCACGCTCGAAGTCAAGCCGAAGCGTGTCGGCGGCGCCACCTACCAGGTGCCCATGGAAGTCAACTCCCGTCGCGCCACCACGCTGGCCATCCGCTGGATCGTCGACTTCTCCCGTAAGCGCAAGGAGCACACCATGAAGCAGCGCCTGGCCGCTGAGATCATGGACGCCGCCGAGAACACCGGCGCATCCGTGAAGAAGCGCGAGGATCTGTACAAGATGGCCGAGTCCAACCGTGCGTTCTCGCACTACCGCTTCTAGGGCGTGACGGAACATGGCTAAGACTAACGACCTGAAGCTCACCCGTAACTTCGGCATCATGGCCCACATCGATGCCGGTAAGACCACTACTACTGAGCGCATCCTGTACTACACGGGCAAGACCCACAAGATCGGCGAGGTGCATGACGGCGCCGCGACGATGGACTGGATGGTTCAGGAGCAGGAGCGTGGCGTAACCATCACCGCCGCCGCTACTACCTGCTTCTGGAAGAAGGACGACGAGACGTACCGCTTCCAGATCATCGACACGCCCGGCCACGTGGACTTCACCGCCGAGGTTGAGCGCTCCCTGCGCGTTCTCGACGGTACCGTCGCCGTGTTCGACGCCGTTGCCGGCGTGCAGCCGCAGTCCGAGACCGTTTGGCGTCAGGCCGAGCGTTACGGCGTGCCGCGCATCGCGTTCATCAACAAGTACGACCGCGTTGGCGCTGACTTCGGCCACGCCATCCAGACCATGAAGGATCGTCTGGGCGCCAACGCCGTTGCCGCTCAGCTGCCCATGGGCGCCGAGGACAACTTCTGGGGCGTCATCGACCTGGTTACCATGACCGCATGGGACTTCAAGGCCGACGATAAGGGCATGACCTACCCCGAGCCTATGGATGCCATCCCGGCCGAGTTCGCCGACGAGGCCGAGCTTGCCCACCAGGAGCTCGTCGAAGCCGCCGCTGACTGCGACGACGACCTCATGGAGAAGGTCCTCATGGAGGAGGAAGTCTCCGTCGAGGAACTGAAGGCTGCTCTGCGCAAGGGCGTCATCGCCTGCAAGATCAACCCCGTGTTCGTGGGCTCCGCCTACAAGAACAAGGGCGTGCAGGAACTGCTCGACGCCGTTGTCGACTACCTGCCGGCCCCTATCGACGTTCCGGCCATCAAGGGCAGCAACCCCGAGACCGGCGAAGAGGACGAGCGTCCTTCCGACCCGAAGGCTCCGTTCAGCGCCCTGGCGTTCAAGATCATGACCGACCCGTTCGTGGGTAAGCTCACCTACCTGCGCGTGTACTCGGGCTCTCTGGATGCTGGCTCCTACGTGGTCAACGCCACGAAGGACAAGAAAGAGCGCATCGGCCGTCTGCTGCAGATGCACTCCAACCAGCGCGTCGACATCGACTCCTGCGCCGCAGGCGACATCGTTGCCGTCGTTGGCCTGAAGAACACCACCACCGGTGACACCCTGTGCGACGAGAACGCTCCCATCATCCTGGAGTCCATGGAATTCGCCGACCCGGTTATCGACATCGCCGTCGAGCCGAAGACGAAGGCCGACCAGACGAAGATGGAAATCGCGCTGCAGAAGCTGGCCGAGGAGGACCCGACGTTCCGCGTGTCCACCAACCATGAGACCGGCCAGACCATCATCGCCGGCATGGGCGAGCTGCACCTGGAGATCATCGTCGACCGCCTGATGCGCGAGTTCAAGGTCGAGGCAAACGTTGGTAAGCCGCAGGTTGCTTACCGCGAGCGTCCGGGCCACGAAGTGCTTGGCGCCGAGGGCAAGTTCGTCCGCCAGTCCGGTGGTCGC
>NZ_CDRSTZ010000051.1:0-15369 GCF_977052095.1 Senegalimassilia sp. | reverse complement strand
CCCGTCGGTGGGACTTATCACGTTGTCGATGGTGTTCAACTCCGTGGGGCTGCCGCTTGAAGGCATCGCGCTGATCATGGGCATCGACCGTATCCTGGACATGACGCGCACCGCCGTGAACATCACCGGCGACGCCGTGTGCACCACCGTGGTTGCCAAGCAGGCCGGTCGCATGAACCTTGACGTGTTCAACGACCCGCTCGCAGGTCAGGAGCTTGACGACGTGAAAGCGGCGTAAACGGAGCGCCCCGCACGAATCCCGACCGAATAGCACGGGCCACATCGCCAACGCCTGGCGATGCGGCCCGTTTTCTGTTGCAAGTTTTCACGCTCCGGCGGCTAGCGCCAGGCGCCAACCGCGCCTACTCAGCCGGCTCCTTCGCGTTCAGCGCAACCATCACATGGCTGGTGAACTGCGGGTCGTCGCGCCACGGGACCACCTTGTCGCCGGCAAGCGTGGCCGGCAGGTCGATGATGCGCTGGTTCGACGAGCCACGGAAGCGCAGCGTAATATCGTGGTGCGCCTGCACGAACGGACCGTCCACCAGCACATCGATGGCGGCCAGCAGCCGATCGGTCACCTCGGTATGGCGCGGGCTATTGGGATTGCGCAGGTCATCCAGCAAATCGCCCGTGTAGCACCAAATGGACTTGCCGGGGTACGTCTGCCGCACGCGCTCCACGAAGTCCACCAGCGCGCGCTGGTTCTCCGGCTCCATCGGCTCGCCGCCAAGCAGCGACAGGCCGTCAACATATTCCGGCGCCAGGCTTTCGACGATTTTGTCCTGCACCTCGCGCGAGAACGGCTTGCCCGCCGTGAAATCCCACTGGTCTGGGTTGAAGCAGCCCGGGCACCCATGACGGCACCCCGACACGAACAGGCTGGTGCGCACGCCCTCGCCGTTGGCGATATCGAAATATTTGATCTCCGAGTAGTTCATGCTCCCCCGCTTTCGAAGATTCGTTTGAAAACCAAAGGTTCTATGCTCCATCATGAAGCTTTCTGCCGCCATGCGCAACCTGCCCGCCGTTTACTGGCCATTTTGCGCCATTTGGGCAGGCCGCCGCACCAATTCGCCCTCGTAAGCCTGCAGCAGATCGCGCAGGTTCACGTGCAAGCCGCGATAGTCGGGGCACGCGCGCTCAAGCACGGCAACACTGCTTTCGAACGTGAAGGATGCGGTCGCACCGGCAAACTCCAAAACATCCATCGCATACTCCTTTCCCAAAATGCGGTTAAGGCTTAATACACCCTTTGAACAGGCAAAACAAGACTGCGAATCAGCAATGAAATCTGGTAATGTACAAGCCATACGCAAATAGCTAAACCATCGTTTGCCCATGTCCCGGTCTGTGCTAAGGTGGCTGCATGCCCCGCATCCGACCGGAAGGAACTCCATGAAAAACTTGCTGTACATCGACAGCTGCGTGCTGCGCGAGACGTCACGCACGCGAAAGATCGCCGATGCATTGGTGGCAAACCTGCAGCAAACGGGCGAATACGTCACCGAGCAACTGGTGCTTGAAAAGCTCGACCTGCGCCCGTTCACGTCCGAAACGCTCGCCCATCGAAACCAGCTGCGCCACGCGGAAAACTACGACGATGCCATGTTCGACCTGGCCCATCAGTTCACCGAGGCCGACGTCATTGTTGTTGCGGCGCCATTCTGGGACGGCAGCTACCCAGCGCTTTTGAAGGTGTACCTTGAGCACATCAGCGTCACGGGCATCGTGAACCGCTACACCGACCACGGGCCCGTCGGGCAGTGCCGCGGCCAGAAGCTGTACTACGTCACCACCCGCGGCGGCCTTGCCACCGACGAACAAGATCTTGGCTGGCAAAACATAAAGGCCCTGTGCCACGTATATGGCATTGACCAGGCTGAATGCATCAGCGTCAACGGCACCGACATCCCCACCACCAACGTCGAACAAGCCGTAGCCGACGCTATTGCCAGCATCCCCGAGCGCATCGGCCGCTAAACAGCCAGCAACCACATAGCCGTGCATGATAAGAGGCGCCTCCGGGCGCCTCTTCTCATGCATAAGCCAGGTCCGACCTCATCAAAACGCCCAACACTACGCCCAATCGCGACCAATCGCGCCCATTGCGCCAACCTCACGACGCATCACCCCTAAGCCCCAGCACAAACTACCGCGAAGTGCGTAGGTTGAACGACATACGGCAGCAAGCCCCCAAACACGCCAATCTGCGACCTGGCGTTTTGCTAGCACCGCATGCTCACCCTGCAGACAATGCGCTTCAACCTACGCACTTGGCGATAGTTCCCAATAGCAGCAAAAAAAGCGAGCCACAAGGCAAACACCCTAAGCGCCAGGTAACTAATCTCCCTTTCGAAGTCGAAGTCAAAAACGCAGGCCATCATCTCGCATGCAAACTATCGCCAAGTGCGTAGGTTGGTGACCACAATTGCTCAACCCACTACGCTGGCAACCGACAACCTGGGGTTTTCCCGGCGCCGCGCGCCGGCTCTGCCGACAGCACACCTCAACCTACGCACATCGCGGTAGTTTCAGCAAAAAATGAGGGCGCGGCGGAGGCAACAACCTCCGCCGCGCCCTCTTGTGCCGCAGCGTTGGAACTCAACAGCCGGTGAACACCTCGCGAACAGTCGCGCGCTCTTAGCAGGCAGGCATTCACCTCGCAAGCCAAGCGTTACGCAACCTGCCATCCCAGCAAAGCGCGCACGCAATCGAGCACGTGCACGAAATAGCCGTCAGGTCGCGAAGCCGCCACCTTGTCGCAAAACCGACCAATCCAGCAAAGCGGATGCTCGCGCACAAAGCACTCAAGCTCCTCGGCCTGCGCATCCTCCGAACCACACGTCGAAGCTTGCGCATCCGCAATACGCCGGCACAGCTCGGATAAATACAGCAGCTCGATTCCCAGATGATCCTCGAACTGGTTGCTGGAGCCGCATTGCGTCAGCCCTAGCGCACGCAAACGATCACGCATCTGGTATGTTGCCTCGCCGAAACCAACATGCGATTCCACCGGCCCATTTGCCGATTCCCACGGAGGCGCCGCCGGCGAAGGAGGCCCGACAAACAAATGCGTGAACTCAACGGAAACGCGTTGCACCAGCTCATCACGCGAACAAGCAGCCGCCGCCTGTTCTGCCCACGCAGCGCAATGTTGCGCCGGCCGCGCAATCGCTCCTCCAAGCAGGCCAGCCAAATCACGCCAAAACGACGAGTCAAGCCCAACCGATTCCGTGCGATTCATGGGACTGAGCAGGCTGTTCCCGAAAAACGCGTACAGCTGCCCTAAAGTTCGCCACTCATCGCAATCCAGCACTCGCATATCAAGCTCCCTTGCCATCTCGAATCATTACAGCCCTACGCAATAAGCCGCAGAACCCGACACCCAGCAGCGCGCCCAGCGAAACCATCAAAGCGTCCTTACCGCGCCGAGCGGCGCAGGCAAAGCAGCAGAAAGCCTCACGCAAACGCTCCCACGCAACCGCCACGCTCCGGGCGCCAAGCGGGCCGCGCAAGTGCAGCCCGCAGCCAATCCTTTACGCAGCCTTGACCAGCTTCTTCGACAGCACTGCAATGCCCAAGATGCAGAAGCTCACCACAGCAATCACCACGGCAACCTCAACAGGCGTCGGCGCATAAGAGCCGGTCAGCGCCCACATGCCAAACCCATCAGCACCGCGCGCCGCCGTAGAGCCCGACGAAATGCCCGGCGCTCCGTACACGTTGGTCATGGTGAAGCTGGTGAACA
The DNA here is from genome assembly GCF_977052095.1 of Senegalimassilia sp. Taxonomy (NCBI): domain Bacteria; kingdom Bacillati; phylum Actinomycetota; class Coriobacteriia; order Coriobacteriales; family Coriobacteriaceae; genus Senegalimassilia; species Senegalimassilia sp. The sequence continues at coordinate 11,618 of NZ_CDRSTZ010000051.1, read as the reverse complement.
GCAGCCATACGCGCTTGCACAACACGCCCGTCATCACCAGCGCGCTTGCAGCAACCACCACACCGGTGCGCTGGCGGCGCTTCGCGGACGCCAGCAGCAAAAACGGCACCAGCAAGCCACCCAGAACCTCGAACCAGAAGAACGGCGCGGTTGCCCCCGAGGTCATGATGCCCAGCAGCTCGGTAGCGCCCGCCGCACCCGGATACGCCACAGTCAAAAGCTCGCAGCCAATGAAGAACGCATCAACCGCAATGAACGTTGCCAGCAGTCGGGCCAGGTCAGCAAACAACTTCTCGCCGCAATCGAACACGCCGGCCTTCTTCGAGGCCGCCAGCACGCACATAAGCAACGCAAGGCCCGAGTCCATTGCCGACGCCACGAAGATCGGCGCCATGATGGCCGAATACCAGCCTTCCTTCGCGATTTCCAGGCCGAAAATCCACGCCGTCACGCTGTGCACCAAAATGGCAACGGGCAGCGCCACGTACGACAGCATCTGCACTTTGCGCTCATCGCCACGGCGCAGCCACACGATGTCCAGGATGTTGATCACCAGGTACGTGGTGATCACGCACATGTCCCACGCCAGCGGGCTCGTGAAATTCAAGTGCACGAACATATTCCAAATGCGCTGGATACCGCCCAGGTCGATCAGGATGAACGCCCCGGCGCAGCAGATGCACACCGTGGACGTGATGACGGCCGGCATGGCCACGCGCTTGAACGACTCGATGTGGAACACGTGCGCCGAGCTGGCCACGATCAGACCGCCCGCCGACAGGCCGACGAAGAACATGAAGCACGTGATGTACAGACCCCACGACACGCCGTTCGACATGCCCGTCACGCACAAACCCTGCGTCAGCTGAAACACATACGCGCAGAAGCCGATCACCATCAGCGCCACCAGAACAGCCGCGCCGACTTTACCTTTTGCAGAAAGCTTCATCACGGCACCTCCTTACTCGTTGTAGTAGAAGACCTGGGGCTTCGTGCCCTTTTCCTCCAGCAGCAGATGCACGTTGCTGCCGGCCTTGCTGCGCAGCTGCGCCAGCTCCGACGTGGGATCGTCCAGGTCGCCGAACACGCGCGCATGGGTTGGGCAGCACACCACGCACATGGGCGCCTCGCCCTCGTCGGTGCGCTCGCGGCACAGCGTGCACTTCTCCATCACGCCGCGCGTGCGCACGGGCACACGTGCATCGCCCCAGTTGAAACCGCCATCGCGCTGGGGATCTTCCCAGTTGAACACGCGTGCATTGAACGGGCAAGCCGCCATGCACATGCGGCAGCCGATGCAGCGGTCGTACTCGATTTCCACGCGGCCCGCATCGTCTTTGTACGTGGCGCCCGTCGGGCACACCTTCATGCACGCGGGATTCTCGCAATGCTGGCAAGCCAGCGGCACGTACGTGCGCGACAGGTTCGGATACGTGCCCACCGCGCCATCGATGGCGTCGCAGCCCTCGGTCAGCACGCGGTTCCACAGCATGCCGTCGGGCACGTTGTTCTGCATCTTGCACGCGTTTGCGCAGGTGTGGCAGCCGATGCAGCGGTCAAGGTTGATTCCTATAGCAAGTTTGGTCATGGCATATCACCTACGCTTTCTTCACTTCAATGAGCGTGTCGTTAAACGGGATGGGCGCGCCGGTGGGCAGGAAGGCGTCGCGCGGGTTCACGTGGTCGTTCGTGACGTTTTGCGTATTGCCCTCCTCGATGTACTTGCTCCAGCCGGCTTCCCACGTGCGGCTTGACCCGGGGCGAATGGCGTTGTTCGCACGCGCCGTGCACTTGAACGACCCGCGGTCGTTGAACGCCTCCACCAGGTCGCCGTCGGCGATGCCGCGCGCTTCCATGTCGGCCGGGTTCAGCTCAAGCGTGGGCTTGGCGAATTGCTGCAGCCATTTCGCCGCCTTGAAGTGCGAATGGTTCGAGAAGCGCGTACGCGTCTGCGTGAACTGCAGCGGGTACTTGTCGGCAAGCGGGTTGCCCGCGTACGCCTCGTTGTTCTCTTCCCACGTCGGCCACGCCTGGTCGCACGCCGTCCACGCCTCGTAGTACGGCTCGATGCGCGTGGTGGGCGTTTCGAATACCTGGTCGGTATACGCGCGGCGCGGCTCGTCGGTGCCGGCCATCTTGATGCTGCCGTGGTTTTTCACCAGCGCATCCAACGTGATGCCCTGTTCAGCCAGGTCCTCGGAGTGCTCGATCTGGTAACGTACCAGCTCTTCGGCCGTTTTCGGCAGGTAATCGCCCACGCCCATCTCCTCGGCGATCAGGCGCATCACGTCGAAATCGGGCTTGCTGTCGAACAGCGGGTCGATGCACTTCGTCTGCAGGTTCACGTGGTTGTAGTCGCTGCGCACGATGGAGTGCTCCACGGTGTCCTCGAACTTGCTGCACACGGGCAGCACGATGTCGGCATAGCGCACCGTGTCCTCGTAGTACATGCCGATGTGCACGATGAAGTCCAGCGAATCGATCCACTCGCGCGTTTTGTTCATGTTCGCCCAATACTGCTGGAACGTGTTGCCCAGCGAGATGATCACGTGCACGCCACCGTTGTCGTTAGGGAAGCGATCGGCGCGAACGTCCAGCTCAGTAGGCTTAAACTGCTCGGGAAGCTTCCACTCGCCCAGCGCCACGCTGTAGCCGGCGCCGCCGATGGTGTGCCCGATGCCGCAACCAGGCTTGCCGATGTTGCCCGTCAGCGCCGTCAACACCATGCCGGCATGGCCGATGATGTCGGGGTTGGAATACTTGTCCGAACCGCCCTGGCCGAACGCCAGAAACGCCGGGCCCGCCGTGGCATACTTGCGCGCCACTTCCTGGATGGTTGCCGCCGGCACGCCGGTGACGCCCTCGGCCCATTCGCACGTGAACGGCTTCTGATTGCGCTTCAGGCTTTCAAGCACAGTGATGACTTTTGCGCCGTTGACCTCATACGTTCCCTCAAGCGCGGCTGCCGCAACCGCTTCAGTGTACGGCACGGCGGCACCCGCAGCGCCATCCCACACCAGGAAATCGCCTGGGTCGACCGGCTTGCCGGTTTCCTCGTCGGTGCCCCACGGCACCCCGGTGCGCAGCAACTTGCCCGTTGCCTCGTCCAGCAAAAATGGGAACGACGTGTGCTCGCGCATGTACGCTTCGTCGTAGAGCTTGTTGTCCAGGATGTAGCTGGTCATGCCCAGGTAGAACGCCGCATCGGTGCCCGGCTGAATGGGAATCCACTGGCTGGCCTTGCTGGCCGTGGTGGAGAAATGCGGGTCAAGCACGATGATGTCGCAACCGGCCTTCTTTGCGTCCAGGAACGTGTTCGACTGCATCATGGACGACTCCAGCAGGTTCGCGCCCGCCACGATAAGAGTCTTCGTGTTCACCCAGTCGCGCGATTCGCACGTGCCGCCGCCGAACACATCGCCGCCGATGGCCGGCGCCGAACCGTTGCCCGTGCCACGGTCGATGCCGGGCTCCACGCCGGTGGCGCAGCCCAAAAGCGCAGGCAGGAAGCCGAAACGCGGCTCATTCGATGCGGACATGTACACGGACTGCTTGCCGTATTTGCCCCACGCCTTGCGCAGCTCGTCGCCTACCGTCTTGATGGCTTCGTCCCAGCTGATGGCCTCGAACTCGTTGTCGCCGCGCTTGCCCACGCGGCGCATGGGCGTCTGCAGTCGCTCATCGCTGTAAACGTGCTGGATCTCGGAGATGCCCTTCATGCACACGTGGCGATAGTACGGGTCAACCGTGTCGTTGGGCTGAATCATGGCCAAGCGGCCGTCGCGCACCGTGCACTTCAGCGAGCAGCGGCCCGTGCACATGAACTGATGCAGCGTGTAGACGGTTTTCTCTTCGGCGGCCTGCTGCGGCGCGGCGCCAAGCCACGCATCACAGCCGGTCATCGCGCCAGCAGCGGCAAGTCCCGCCGCCCCGGCCGCGCCGACTTTGAGAAAGTTCCTACGGGTAAGGCTTCGGCTTGCGTCTTGCATTCCCGTCATCTTTCCTCCTCGGTTTTCGTCCGAAAGCCCCACCACAGCTGCACCGTTTGCGCCGTTTGCAACCGGCGTCCATGCGGCTCGCGGCAGGCTCCCCCATTGCATACCACGGTTGGCCAACCTTTCGAGCCGTATATTACTCTGTTATTGAACTAGTTCAATAGTTCAATGGGTATTTTATTGAAGAATAGTGACTACCTGGGAAAATTTGAAAGCATCGAGCATTCATTAGCTTGCGGTCACCGATATTAACCGGTTTTGGCAACCTGTTTATCTCTGCGACAACGCGAAAAACGGTGCACCTCGAAGCGCTACTTACCCGAAGTCTTCCCCACGTCCACGAAGCCATCGGCCAGGCTGCTGGGCGCCAACAGCACGCCCTTGCCATCGCGGGCACTTTCATACGAAAGGTTCATGGCACGCAGTTCCATTGCACCAGGTTCTTCGTTGTATACGCGTGCCGCCTCAACGTACATCTCGGAAATGTCGCGCTCCACATCGGCCAAAAGCACGCGGGCATCGCGCTCGCGTTCGGCCTGCGCCTCGCGCGCAAGCGAATCTTGCAGCGCCTGGGGAATCTTGATGTTGCGGATTTCCACCGATATGACGCTGATGCCCCACTCTTCGCACTTGTTCGCCATAAACTCCTGCAGCTCGTGATCAAGCTGCCGACGACGCACGGACAGCTCCGCCAGCGTCACCTGGCCGATTGCGTCGCGCACGGCGGTTTGCGCTGCGCGGCGCACAGCCTGCGGGAAGTTCGCCACCTCAAGGCACGCCTTCTCGGAATCGAACACCATCCAGAATAGAATCGCGTCAACATCAACGCTAACCAGGTCGGATGTCAATGCCTGCTCGGCGTAAAACGCCGTGGTAATGGTGCGCCTGTCAATATGCATGGCCACCGAGTCGATAAAGGGAACGACCGTGTACACTCCCGGCCCGGCAACCTTGCGGAAGCGTCCCAGGCGTAACAATGCCACGTGCTCCCACTGAGCCGCAACGCGCACCGTCGACGCCACGGCAACGCCCGCAGCCGCAGACGCCAGCACCGTGAACACGCTCAACAGCGGAAACGTGGCGGCAAACACCAACCCGAAGCCCACCGCAAACATCAACAACGCGAACCCGTACACTCCCGCGCGGCTGGCATCTTTTTCCGTGACGATGTTGTCGGGCGATTCATGCGGCGCGGCGGCAAATACCATCTCGCTCCGTTCGACCCCGCGACGTGCGCGCACCTTTCGCGATTTCCTCATACGAACATCCCCCCTGCTCGCTTCGCCACCGCCTCGGCAGCATCGGCTTCGTTCAAGCCCAACTCCTTGCATTGCTCGAAAAACTTATCTATCAGCAGGTCTATAGCCGCTTTTGCATCAGCAGCCTCATAGCCATCCGAATTGATTTCTGCCACGAACGTGCCTTTGCCGCGGCGAGTGATGACATAGCCGTCCTTCTCGATATCGCGATACACCTTGCTGACCGTGTTGTAGTTCACCTGCAGCGTCGACGACAAATCACGCACCGTGGGCAGCTTTGCACCCGCCGGAAACGTGCCGGACACCACCAGATACACCAAGCGGTTGCGCAGCTGCATCCAAATGGGCACACCGCTTTCCTCATCGATAGTGATAAGACTTTTGTCTGCCACCAGGGACAACGCGTTTGCTTGCTGCGTGTGCGTTAATGTCACCATGCTGCGCCTCGCTTCGTCGTGCAGGGCATCAAACGAGCACCCTGCTTTTACCTATTGAACTAGCCTATTATGTCACATTGACTGTAATGGCGGAATACGCCGCCGCAAGCACCACGCAATATCGCAAGCACACGCCGCCCGCAAGCGTAGAGACCGCGCCCGCAAGGCGCAACACAGGCACGCGCACCAGCCGATTCGCCATGTCGCACGCAAGCGGCGCCGCGAACCCGCACAGTACAAGGCCGCCCCAAAACAACCCGGCCAGATCGCCCGCAAACAACGTTGCACATGACGATTGAGCAGCGCCACCCGCAAACCAGCGAGAAAGCAAGAACACCGCAAGCGCAGCAAACTCAACTGCGCGCGAGGCGCCCGCTGCGCACGCCAAGTCGCGCAGCCCGCGGGAGCTTCCCACCAGCACAAACGACAACGCCTCGACAAGCGCCGCCCCGCAGCTAACAGCCGAAGCAACAAACAGAAGCACAAGCCAAGACGTGTTCCAAAAATCGATTGACACCATAGATGACAGCAGCACGCCGGTATACGTCATAACACCCGCGCAAAGCACCAAGCCCGCAAGTTCAAGCACCCGAAACAAGACCGTCGCCGACCGTCCAAGCAACAGCAACACCGAAACCGCAACCGATACAGCCAGGCAAAGCGTCAATAGCCAGGCTCCCACAGACATAACCGAACGCAGTGGATTCTCGAACAAGTACAAGATGTCGTAAGAATTCCCCAGGTCTAGGAACAGCATCAGCGCCGCAAAAGCAAGCAGCACCGTGCAGCCATGAAATCCTGCCCGTGATCGAAACGGCACGCTGTTCCGCGCAAGTACGTGCGCGCCGCGGATGTCGATAGCTGCAGCCCACAAAAACGCCCCGGCAGCCGTGCCTGCCAAGAACAAGTACCAAATAGCAAAATCGCTGAACACGCATTCCCCCTTGCAGTCCAAGCCAGTATAGCAAGGCCCACCCCGCACCCCAAACGCAAACCCAAACAGGCGATTCAGAATGGCAACCAGAGCAAAATTCGCCGGACACGCCAATGAGGCAAAGGCTATGCGCGCGTCCAAACGCACATCAGCGAAACCGCCCACCACTCAATCTATCGCCAAGTGCGTAGGTTGGATGGCATGCGGCAGCATGCAGCCAAAACTGGTAATCCGCGACCTGAGGTTTTACCACCGTGGTGCGCTGGCCCTACCCGCAGCACGCCCCCACCTACGCACATCGCGACACTTCGAAGCGCGCAGCCCCGAAGCGAGCAGGCGGCGCGACCCACACGCAACCCTCTCCCACAACGCAAAAGCGCCCCTCGCGACTTGGTCGCGAGGGGCACCTCGTATCGCTGGGCTACACGCCCGGTTATGTCAACGCAAGCTAGTGCACGCTGCAACTGAAGCAGGGATCATAGGCGCGCACGAGTTTCTCGACCTCAAGCTGGACCTCGGGCTTTTCGGCACCATCGGCCACCAGCTTCTCGGCAAGCACGCGCATGTCGGCCTCAAGGTTTGCGCAGTTCTGCGCCGTGGGCGTCATGATGGTGGCATGCACCACGCGCCCGGCCTCGTCAAGCTCCAGCTCGTGGAACAGCGCACCGCGCGGCGCCTCCGTGAAGCCCGTGCCCTTACCGGCGCGCACCTCGAACGCCACCGGCTGGCTGCTACCCGCAAACTCGCCGTCGGGCTCAGCCAAGCGACGGCACAGCTCAGCGCAGCGCGCCAGCGCGTCAAGCACCTCAACCGCCTGGGCCACGTTGTTCAGATACGGGTTGCGCTCGGGCGGGCGCAGGCCGGCCTTGGCCGCCGCCACCTTTGCCTCCTGCGATAACGCGCCCCACGACGCGTTGATACGCGCCAGCGCGCCCGTGAAATACGGCGTAGCCGTTTGGCGGCAGCGCGCGAACAGCGCCGCGGAATGCGACACCTCGTACTCCTCGATCTGGCCAGCCGCGCCCGCAGCCTCATCGGCGTCGAACGTCACGCCCGCGCCCAAAAACCGCGCATCGCGCGAGTCGCACACCGGGTAGCGCCCGTCGGCGACCATGGCCAGCATGTCACCCTGCGTGGCAATAGCCGGCACGGTGAAGCTGCGGAACAGATCGACCACCTGACGCGCAAAATCGCGCTCGGCATCCAGCTTATCGGCCATGGCCAGGTACTCGTCGCGCGTGGGCTCATGCGTGAAACCGCCCACCACCGCAGTGATGGGGTGGATGGAACGCCCGCCCACCAGGTTGCACAACTGATTACCCAGCGCCTTCAAGCCCAGCGCGCTATCGAACAGCGCCGGGTTCGCCTGCGCCAGCGGGAACACGCTTGCCATGTCCAAAAAGTCCGGCGCTGCGAACACGAACAGATGCGACGCATGGTTTTGCAGGTAGCTGCCGTACACCAAAAGCTCGCGCAGCGCGCGCGTGCGGTCGGTCACCTCCACGCCGAACACGCGCTCGATGGCCAAAATGTCGGTGATCACGTGACTTGCCGAGCAGATGCCGCACACGCGGCTGGCAATGTAGGGCACGTCGGCGAACTTGCGGCCCACCACCATGGACTCGAACAGGCGCGCCGGCTCCACCACGTTCATCTCGCACGTGACAACCTGCCCGCCCTCGATGGTCAGGTGCACGTTGCCATGGCCCTCGACGCGGGCGATATGGTCGACCGAAATAGCGGTTTTACTCATAGCTCTCCCTTATTCGCGGCCATCACATACGGGGTTGACCTGATTGAACAGCTGCAGCGCCTCGTCAAGGTCGCCCGGTTCGATGCCGGCACGCACGCACGCGGCGCGCGCAGCGTCCAGATTCGCATCGGGCGAAAGCCCGCGGCACCCATTGCACGCACGGCCCAGATTCACGCATTTCGCACCGCACCCGGCCACGGTGACCAGGCCCAGGCACAGCTGCCCGGACTCGAAGAAACAATCCGTACCGTTACGCTTGCAGTCGCCGCACATGGTGCCCGTGTGGTCCAGCTTGTTCGACCCGTACAGCGCGCGCTGCAGCACGTCAACGAAATCCATGGTGTCAACCGGGCAGCACCGCACGGTGAAGTCCACGTCCACCACGGCCGAAACCGGGCGCGGCACCACCATGGAGCCGCACGCCGCCGGTACGTCCTTGTACACCTGGCCCGGACGCGCGAAGAAGTTGCGCGCCGCAATGCCGGGGATGCCCGCCGTAGCCGCGCACGCGCCCAGGGCGATCACGCACTTCGCGCGCTCGCGCAGCTGGCGCACGCACGCCTCGGACTCCTCGGTGGTCACGGCGCCTTCGACCACCGCCACGTCGAACTCCTCCGGCATGGGGTCGCTTGACGCAAGCTGCCAATACCGCAGGTCAATCTGCCCCAGCACATCGGTCAGATACGCCTCGGCGTTCGTGATCTGCAGCTGGCAGCCAAAGCAGCTGGCAAGCCCGACCACCACAACGCGCGGCAGGACGCGCTCCTTGCGCTCTTCGTCAACGCTTCGCATGTTCGAACCTCCCATCTACATCGACCCCTGGATGTTCTTCGCTTCCCAATAATTGAACACGGGCCCGTCGATGCAGCAATACTGATGGCCAATCTGGCAGTGCCCGCACTTGCCCATGCCGCACTTCATCTGCCGCTCGAAGCTCATGTAGATATGATCGTAGCTGATGCCCTTCTTGCGCATCTCGGCCACGACGAACCGGTACATCACCGGCGGGCCGCACACGGCGCCGAACGTGTTCGCCGGACTGATCTCCAGGTGCTCGAACGGCTTCGTGACCAGGCCAACCTCGCCATCCCACGTGTCGTCGGGGTTGTCGACGGTCAGGTACAGGTCGAAGTCCTTGCGGTGGCGCCACATCTCGAACTGGTTGCGGAACATCACCTCGGAGGGGTTTTTCGACCCGTAGATGATGGTGACTTTGCCGAAGTCGCTGCGCTCGTCGTGGATGTTGTTGATAAGGCTGCGCAGCGGCGCGATTCCCAGGCCACCAGCAACCAGCAGGATGTCGTGGCCCTTCATATCCTCGAACGGGAAGCCGCGGCCGAACGGCCCGCGGATACCCACGATATCGCCGCACTGCATCTGGTGCAGCACCTCGGTGAAGCGGCCTGCACGGCGCACGCACAGCTCGATGAAGCCACGCTTTGACGGGCTTGACGAAATGGAGATGGGCGCTTCGCCCACGCCGAAGATGGACAGCTCCACGAACTGGCCCGGCTCATGCCGAAACGCCTCGCGAATGCGCTCATCGATCAGGCGAAACTCGAACAGCTTCTCCGTTGCCGTCAGCTCGGTGATGGACGTGATGCGCGCCGGCCACGGGCGGTACGGGTTCGCCGCCATCATTTCCGCGCCGGTCATGGGCGCCGGCCCGTCGTGGTACGGCGAGATATGCACAGGTTCGAAATCGGTGTTAGCAGGCACCTTCCGCCCCCTTCTTCTCGAAAAACTCCAGCACGCGGATGGGGTTGATGTCGGCCTTGCACGCTTTCACGCAGCGGCCGCACCCCACGCACAGCATGCGGTCGTACGTGGCCAGAAAACCGTTGAGCTTGTGGTACATGCGATGACGCACGCGCTCGCGCCCCGTGGGGCGGAAGTTGTGACCACCGGCCACCATGGCGAACTGCGGTGATGTGCACGCATCCCACACGCGCTGGCGCTCGCCCGCCTGCCCGTTGGGATCAAGCACGTCCTGGATGTCGAAGCAGAAGCACGTCGGGCACACCGCGGCGCACGCGTTGCAGGCCAAGCAGCGGTTGCCAAACTCTTCCCAGAACGGATCGGAATGAAACGCGTCCATAAGCATGGCCACGTCCTGGATTTCGGGGATGTCGGGGTTGAACGCAGCCTGGCGCGCACGCGTAGCATGGCGGAACTCGATACGGTCCTCGTCGGTGGCGTCGCGCAGGTCGACGGCGGATTCCAAAATGTTGGCCGCTTCCACGCTTGAAATGCTGACCAGGAATTTGTCGCCAAGCCTGTGCAGGAACAGGTCGTAGCCGAAACGCGCTTCGTCGGCATCCCACAGGTTGCAGAAGCAATCGGCGTCGGGCGTGCACGACACGCCCACGATAATGGTGGCCTCGCGGCGCGCCTTGTAGTACGGGTCGGGGTAGCGACCATCGCGAAATACCAGGTCAAGCCTGTTGATTGCGTTGATGTCGCACGCGTGCGCGCCAAAGATGACGCGCGGGGTAACCTCTTCGGTGAAGTCCGCCACCTCGTTGGTGGCCGCGTCGTAGCGCATAAGCGTCTCGCGCGGCGGCAAGAAGTAGCGTTTGGGCGATGCGAGCGTGGTGTCGTAAGCAAGGTCCATTTCCTTAGGCGAGGAGATGGGCTCGAACGAATAATGCGCACCGCGCTTCACGGGAGCCACAACCTCGTAGCTTTCCATGAATGCCGACACCAGGGCGGGAAGCTCGCTGGCGCCGAAAACTCGATAGAGCATGCTTTCATCCGTTTCTCGTCTTAAGCGAATGCTTCTAAGCTCCAATAGCTTTTCAGGGAATGCGGACCTGATGCCGCGCGACCCACCGTTGCCGCAGCAGCATGCCCGCAAGCAAAACGAAAAGCCCCCTGCCCGCCAAGCGAACAGGAGGCTTTTGCTCACAAGGAAGTCCCTTTAAGACTTACGCAAAGAAGATGCCGATTTCGCGCTCAGCGGACTCCGGGGAGTCGGAGCCGTGAATAACATTCTCGTCCATAATCAGACCGAAATCGCCGCGAATCGTGCCGGGGGCCGCTTCCGCCGGATTAGTGGCACCCATGAGCGTGCGCACCTTGGCAACAGCGCCCTCGCCGGAGATGACCATCTTCACGACCGGGCCGGACGTGATGTAGGAGATCAGGCCGTCGTAGAACGGCTTGCCCTCGTGCTCGGCGTAGTTGGCCTTGGCCTGATCAAGCGTCACCATGCCCAGCTCCATGCGCTCGACGGTCAGG
>NZ_CDRSTZ010000050.1:0-15710 GCF_977052095.1 Senegalimassilia sp. | reverse complement strand
AAGGAGAAGTTCGAGCGTACCAAGCCGCATGTTAACATCGGTACGATCGGCCACGTTGACCACGGCAAGACGACGCTGACCGCTGCCATCTCCAAGACGCTGTCTCAGAACGACGGCTCTCATGGCACCGCTCACGCCGACTTCACCGCCTTCGAGGACATCGACAAGGCTCCCGAGGAGCGCGAGCGCGGCATCACGATCTCCATTGCTCACATTGAGTACGAGACCGACACGCGTCACTACGCTCACGTTGACTGCCCCGGTCACGCTGACTACGTTAAGAACATGATTACCGGTGCTGCCCAGATGGACGGCGCTATCCTGGTTATCGCTGCTACCGACGGTCCTATGGCTCAGACCCGCGAGCATATCCTGCTCGCCCGTCAGGTCGGCGTTCCCTACATCGTCGTGTTCCTGAACAAGTGCGACATGGTCGACGACGAGGAGCTCATCGAGCTCGTCGAGATGGAAACCCGCGAGCTGCTCTCCGAGTACGAGTTCCCCGGAGACGACATTCCGGTTATCCGCGGTTCTGCTCTGAAGGCCCTCGAGGGCGAGAAGGAATGGCAGGACAAGATTTGGGAGCTCATGGATGCTGTTGACTCCTACATCCCCACGCCGGAGCGCGACGTCGACAAGCCGTTCCTGATGGCTGTTGAGGACACCATGACCATCACCGGCCGTGGTACCGTTGCTACTGGTCGTGTTGAGCGCGGCGTTCTGCATGTCAACGACCCGCTGGAGATTGTCGGTATCAAGGAGACCCAGAACACGGTCTGCACCGGCATCGAGATGTTCCGTAAGCTGCTCGACGAGGCTCAGGCTGGCGACAACATCGGCTGCCTGCTCCGTGGCATCAAGCGTGAGGACATCGAGCGTGGCCAGGTTCTCTGCAAGCCTGGTAGCGTGACCCCGCACCAGAAGTTCGAGGGCCAGGTCTACATCCTGACGAAGGAAGAAGGCGGCCGTCACACGCCGTTCTTCGATGGCTATCGTCCGCAGTTCTACTTCCGCACCACCGACATCACCGGTGTTGCTCACCTGCCCGAGGGCACCGAAATGGTTATGCCTGGCGACAACGTGACCATCACTGCTGAGCTGATTCACCCGGTTGCAATGGAGGAAGGCCTCCGCTTCGCTATCCGCGAGGGTGGCCGCACCGTTGGTTCTGGTCGCGTGACCAAGATCATCGCTTAATTAGCTTTTGCTGATTAACAGGAGCCCGCTTTCGGGCGGGCTCCTTATTTCGCTGTTCATGTGTATGTGTTCAAGCTTGTTTGAAGACGGCTTATAAGGAGAGTTCATGCGCACGATGGTTACCTTGGCGTGTACGGAGTGCAAGCGCCGTAACTACACGACCAAGAAAAACAAGCAGAACAACCCTGATCGTATTGAGTTGAAGAAGTACTGCAAGTGGTGCCAGAAGCACACGCTGCATAAGGAAACTCGATAGTTTTCAGAGGTTAGCACGGGCATAGGCCAGTAGCTCCAATTGGTAGAGCGGCGGTCTCCAAAACCGCATGTTGGGGGTTCGAGTCCCTCCTGGCCTGCCAGCTCGAATAGCGAGCAGCTTGTAGTCAGGTTGCTATTTATCAGCAGCTTGATGCCAGGCTGCTTGTTTGGCGTTTAGAGGAAAACGATCCCTGAAGGAATCAGATGGCTAAGAAATCAAAGACTCAGCGTGCGAAGGCTTCTGCTGCTCGTTCGGCACGTAAAGAAGCTAAGAAGGCCGAGGCCGCAGCTGCTGAATTGAAAGCAGCTCAGGGCGAGGTTGCTGAGGAAGAAGCTCCTAAGAAGAAGCTGTTTGGTAAAGCGTCCAAGCCTGAAGGGTCTGCTCAGAACAACAAACAAGTGAAGGCCGCAGAAAAGAAGCCTGAAAAACCTAAGAAGAAGCGCTTCCAGTTCTTCAAGGATGTTAAGGCCGAGATGAAGCGTGTGACGTGGCCGACACGTCAGGATGTGCTTCGTTGGAGCGTTGTGGTTGTTGCAGCACTTTTGTTCTTTGGCGTATACGTTGCCGTTTTGGACAACGGTATCATCACGCCGATTCTCTTTTTGATTTCCGGATTGGGGGCTTAAGGCATGTCTAAGAAGTGGTACGTGCTTCACACCTATTCTGGATATGAAAACAAGGTGAAGACGAATCTTGAGACTCGAATTGAGACCATGGGTCTTGAGAACAATGTCTTCGCTATTGAGATTCCTACGGAAACCGTTACTGAGATCAAAGAAGGCGGACGCCGTAAGGAAAGCGAAAAGAAGGTATTCCCGGGTTACGTGCTTGTTCGCATGGAGCTTGATGATCGTAGCTGGGCTGCGGTCCGTAACACTCCCGGTGTGACTGGTTTTGTTGGCGCAGATAGCAAACCTGCTCCTCTTACTCGCGATGAGTACAACAAGATCATGAAGCGCACCAGCCACGAGGCTCCGAAGAAGACTTCTACGAATCTTGAGGCCGGTCAGTCTGTGAAGGTTGTTTCTGGTCCTCTTGCTGATTTTGACGGTGTGGTGTCGGAGGTTATGCCTGATGCCGGCAAGGTCAAGGTTATGGTTTCCATTTTCGGTCGTGAAACCCCCGTGGAACTTTCCTTCGATCAGGTTTCCTGCATTTAGAATTGATATCCGCAGCAATTGGGCGTGCCCGCGTGGACCGGGGCTTCTCATTCCTGTGTGCTGTGAATATATAATGTGTAAAGCATTTTGAAAGGTTTAAGAATGGCTGAGAAGAAAGTTACCGGCTTCGTTAAGCTGCAGATTCCTGCTGGCGCTGCGAACCCGGCCCCTCCCGTTGGCCCTGCTCTGGGTGCTCAGGGTGTCAACATCATGCAGTTCTGCCAGGCGTTTAACGCTCAGACGCAGGAGCAGAAGGGCACCATCATCCCTGTTGAGATTACCGTCTACGAAGACAAGTCCTTCACCTTCGTGTGCAAGACTCCGCCGGCGGCCGTGCTCATCAAGGAGAAGCTGGGTCTGAAGTCTGCTTCCGGCATCCCGCAGCTGAAGTTCGTGGGCACCCTGTCCCAGGATCAGCTCCGCGAGATCGCTGAGATCAAGATGCCTGACCTGAACGCTAACGACATCGAGGCTGCTATGCGCATCGTTGCCGGTACTGCTCGTTCCATGGGCGTGCGCGTTGAGGGCGTTGAGATGAAGAAGACCTATGTGCCTTCTAAGAAGCTTGCCGCAATCCTCAAGGGTGAGGCCTAAGCTCTCCGCATTCTCTCGAATGCATTCTGTTTTGTTAAGTGGAAGGGCTGTGCGTTAGAAGCCGCACATGCTCGTTACGCACCACGGAAGGAATTTTTAACATGGCTAAGCATTCCAAGGCTTATCGCGCTGCCGTCGAGAAGATCGGTGACGCAACCTACGCTCCGCTTGAGGCTTTCAAGCTGATCAACGAGATTGCAACCACGAAGTTCGACCAGACTGTTGAGGCTCACTTCCGTCTGGGCATCGACACGCGTCAGGCTGATCAGCAGCTGCGCGGTACGGTTTCCCTGCCGAACGGCTCTGGTAAGACTGTCCGTGTTGCTGTGTTCGCTGAGGGCGCTGCTGCTGATGCTGCTCGCGAGGCTGGTGCTGACATCGTTGGCACAGAGGAGCTGACTGCTCAGATTCAGGCTGGCGAGTTCAACTTCGACGCTGCTGTTGCTACCCCGGACCAGATGGGCAAGGTTGGCCGTCTTGGTAAGATCCTCGGCCCCCGTGGCCTGATGCCGAACCCTAAGCTCGGTACGGTTACCCCGAACGTTGCTCAGGCCATCAAGGAGCTCAAGGGCGGCCGCGTTGAGTATCGTGCTGATCGTTACGGCATTGCTCACGTTGTTATCGGCAAGGCCAGCTTTACCGCTGAGCAGCTTGCTGAGAACTACGGCACGGTGTACGACGAGATCCTGCGCATGAAGCCTGCTGCTGCTAAGGGCAAGTACGTCAAGTCCATTAGCGTTTCCGGCACCATGACGCCGGGTGTTTCTGTTGATTCTTCCGTCACGAAGAATTACACGGCTTCCGCTGAATAATCTCAGTCATTCAGGGTATAGAAGGGCGATCCGTAAGGGGTCGCCCTTTTTTGTTGGATTTAGGTGCGGGCGCGGTATCATGTGCTCGGTGCTCGGTGCTCGGTGCTCGGTGCTCGGTGCTCGGTGCTCGGTGCTCGGTGCTCGGTGCTCCGACGATATGTTCTAAAGGATGGATCGCCATCTCCGCTTATTGGGCAGTCGGGCGCTGATAGAAAATCTTTGATAGGAGTTGGTGGAAGTGGCAGTGATTTTGAAGTCTCCTGGTGAGATTGAGGCTATGAAAGCAGCTGGCCAGCTTTCTGCTGAAGTGCTTCGAAAAATCGGTGAATTGGTAAAGCCTGGCGTTACCACGCTCGAGCTTGATGAGTTCGCGGAAACGTATATTCGCGAACATGGTGGTATCCCTGCGTTCAAGGGCTATGGTGGGTTTCCGGGCTCTATTTGCGCATCGGTCAACGAACAGATTGTGCATGGCATTCCGTCTAAAAAGGTGGTTTTACAAACTGGAGACATTCTGAGCGTGGATACTGGCGCAACCGTTGATGGTTGGGTTGGCGACAATGCTTGGACGTTTGCAGTTGGTAAGATTTCAGACGATAAAAAGCGCTTGCTGAAGGTTACCGAGCAGTGCATGTGGGCTGGTCTTGAAAGCGCTGTTGCAGGTAACCATCTTGGCGATATTGGGCATGCGGTTCAGTCTATTGCTGAAAAAGCGGGCTATGGCGTGGTGCGCGAATACGTTGGCCATGGGGTCGGCCATAACATGCATGAAGAACCGAACGTTCCGAACTATGGGCATCGGCATCTGGGCATGAAACTGCAGGTAGGCATGGTGCTTGCCATTGAGCCAATGATCAATATGGGCTCTAGAAAAGTGGTCGATGGTAACGATGGTTGGCTAGTATGCACGCGCGACGGAAAGCCGAGCGCGCATTTCGAGAAGATGGTTGCTATTACCGAAGACGGACCTGTGGTTCTTACCACCGAGCCGGATCATCGTCGTCCGCTGTAGCGTCTCCCACTACTTTTTCGACAGGAGCTCAGCTTCGAAATGGTAGTGCTTGAGAAGCTCTCCTTGGTTTGCGAAAGTCAGGATGCTTATCGCTTTTTTGGTGGATAAGCAACGTAATTGGAGCACTGGCAATTATCTGCAGATTAGTAAGTCGCACGAACAATGCCTTTGCTCTTAGCAATTTTACCGTGGCTGCGGCTCATCCGTGGCCTCTGTTGCTGGGGGCTTGCTAGAGGAGTTTGTTCTATAAACCATAATGGCCGCGGTTAACTCCGCGGCCATTATGGTTTAAGGCTATTGAAGACCTTGTTGTGATTTCAATCGAGAGGATTTATTTATCCCAGCTGATGAAGGCCCAGGTGATAACGCGTGGGTTGCGCAGGCGAAGGGCTTTTTGCGGCAGGCCGTGCTTGTCAAGCGAGCCTACGTGGTCGTTCGCAACAAGGTTGTCGTTGAGCCATGCGTGCAGGCGCGCATAGGCAGATTGGCGCTGGGCCTCGGTGGTGACGGCGCCGGCGGCGTTGTCGATCATACGTTGCAGGCTTTCCGCGGCTTCCTCGTGCGAGGAGAATGTTTCGTAGCGCTGCGATTGGATGTAGTCGACGCGTGGAAACAGCCCCTCGTTCGCAAGGATGCAGATGGCGTAAAGGTGCTGGCGGAACACCGCGTCGGACAGGCCAAGCTCGGAAAGGATGCGCTCATCGGTGCGGGGGCTCGATCCGGTAGGCAGCGTGATGCAAACGCGCCGACGCGCGATGTCGGTCAGGCGCAGCAGACTGTCACGCAAATCGTGCGTGGCGATGGAGCGCGATGCAACGCAGATGTCGACCATGCCAGTGCGCACGCCTTTGGCCGCCCAGTCTTCGTCCCAGCTCATAAGCTTGGAGAACACCGTGCGGATGCCTTGAGATTCTATGACGGCTTGCATGCGGTCGAGCATACCCTGCGAGAAATCGGCGGCGACCACCTTGTGTCCAAGTTCGCCAAGCGGCAGCGCGATGGCGCCGGTGCCGCAGCCCATGTCGAACACCGTTTCGCCAGGCCGTATGCCCATAAGCTCTATGAATCGACAGGCGTAAGGGCCGGCTTGCGCATCGGCGGGGAAGTTAAGCGCTCGCGCGTCCCATTCGGCCGAGTTGTCCGGACGGTTGCGCGCGTTTTGCATCTGCCGCCATTCAGCGTTCCAATCGGCGGTGGAAAGCGCCGGCGCGAAGACGAGGTGCTCCTCGGTTGGCGAAGCGCAGGCGGCGGAGGCGTGCTGCGGTTGAGCACTGCGGAAATCGTTGGTGAAACCGTTTGCCGTGTTGTTTTCGGTCATACTGGAAAGCCCTTCGGGTAGTATCGGCGCAAGCCGATATATTGGATGACAAGGTTGATACGCGAAAGCGCCCCCTCGGCGCTTCGCTGCACTATTTTAAGACGAGGAGCATTGCTATGCACGTTGAACTTCTCTATCACACACCTGATCCGGAACGCGCCATCGCAACGGCGGCGCGTCTGTGCTATGCGCCGGTGGGTGCGGCCGAGCTTATGGAGACCATGCCGCCCGAGCGCGTGAAAAGCGTGCTGACCACCATCATGTCGTCGGGGCACTTCAGCACGCTTGAGCATGCAAGCTACACGTTCGCCATCGATGGGGTGTCCCGCGCGCTGACGCATCAGCTGGTACGTCACCGCATCGCCAGTTTCAATCAGCAAAGCCAGCGCTACGTGAAGTTCAAGGGCGAAGTGTCCGTGGTGAAGCCGGAAAGCGTGGCGGCGAATGCGGAGGCGTCTGCGAAGTTCGACGAGGCCATTCAGGCTGCCGTCGATGCGTATCACGCGCTGCTTGAGGCGGGCGTGCCGGCCGAGGACGCGCGCTACCTGCTGCCGAACGCGGCGGAAAGCAAAATCGTGGTCACCATGAACGTGCGCGAGCTGCTGCACTTCTTCAGCCTGCGTTGCTGCAATCGCGCTCAGTGGGAGATTCGCGATATGGCGCACCGCATGTTGGAGTTGGCTCGGCCCACTGCGCCGTTCATTTTCGCTGACGCTGGCGCGCCGTGCGTGCGCGGTGCGTGCCCCGAAGGCAAGATGACCTGCGGGAATCCGTATCCGAAAGTGACGCGTGAGTAGCTTGGCGAAGCAGAAGAGCGACCTTTCGCGTGCGTTTTCCGAAGACGGCGCGAACAAGACGCACGTAGGCGGGCAGGCGCTTATCGAGGGCGTCATGATGCGCGGCAAGTACAACTGGGCAGTGGGCGTGCGCGAGCCGGACGGCGCAATCTACGAGGAGCAGCACGACCTGTCAAGCGGCCAGGCGAAAAACGGTTGGATGTACTGGCCGCTGGTGCGCGGCTGCCGCGCTATGGTGGAGTCGCTGGTGCTGGGGTATAAGGCGCTTGAGATTGCGGCTATCCATGCGTTCAACGAGGACGAAGAGAACGTTAAGGACGCTGCCGCCAAAGATGGCGTCGCGGGTGGCGGGGCTGCGGCGGATTGCGCGGAGCAAGCTGAGCCTGCGAAACGCGATGGCGTTGCGGAAACGGTATCGCATGTGTGCGGCCGGGACGCCGACGTGGCTGATGGCCAGATGCCGGCGTCGAACGAGCCGGCGTTCTCGTGGAAGGACGATTTCGGCAGACCCGATACGATGATCGACGCGCTTGGGGCTCAGCGGAGCCTTGACGTGGTGTCGGAACCGTCGCAGCCAAGCGAGGCGAAGGCGGCGTCGGCGCCCGTTGCGGAAGACGATGCGGTGTTTGGCAAGAAGGAAATGGCCGTGTCCATGGTGTTGGGCCTGGTCATGGGTGTGGTGCTGTTTATAGTTGCGCCGGCGTTCATCACGAACCTGCTGGTGGGCGAGTACGACTCGAACACGCTTGCGTGGAACGTGGTGGACGGCATTTTGCGCGTGGCGGTGTTCGTGTTCTACATCTGGCTGATCGGGCGCATGAGCGATATCAAGCGTATGTTCGGATACCACGGGGCCGAGCACAAGACCATCCACTGCTTCGAGCACGGGTTGCCGCTGACGCCGGAAAACGCGCGGCAGTTTCCGCGGTTGCACGTGCGTTGCGGCACGGCGTTTCTGATCATGGTGATGATCATCGCCATTTTCGTGTACACCATCACACCGCTTAACGGGCTGATTTCGGCGTGGGGCGTGCCCGATGGCGCCCCGAAGCTGGTGCTGGTCATTGTGGCGCGCATCGTGCTGATGCCGGTGATTGCGGGCATCAGCTACGAGATTACCGTGCGCTGGGCGGGCAGTCATCCCGACAACCCGCTAGTGAAGGTGGTGCTGTGGCCGGGTATGCAGATGCAGTACCTCACCACGAACGAGCCCGACGGCGGCATGCTTGAATGCGCCATCGCGGCCATGAAGCAGGTGCTTGAGCGCGAGGAGCAGGAAGCCGCGAAAGCGACAGGCGCTGTTGAGGGCTAGCAAAAAGCGCAGGTGCGTGTACGGGTTGCTAATGGAAGCGGCGCGGTGCGAAAAGACGGTTCGTGCTGCGCCGTTTTTTGCGCCTTGGTTCTGTGGGCGAAACGGCTTGCGAACTGCGCTCCGGCCACTGCAGCTTGTTGACATATCCGCCGTTAAGCAACGAAAAAGCCCCGCGCGTGCGGGGCTTTTATTCTCGCTAACTTGCTGACTGCGCGGGCGCTAAGCGACTGCGCATGCGAGCATTGGCAGGTACTGCTGTGCGCTTGCGGGAACGGCCAGGTCGATGTTTTGACCGTAAGCGCTGATGGTCACGTAGTTCGGGTCGGAATACGTTGTAAGCGACGCGGGCACGCCTGCCGCCGATCCGCTGATAGTGGTTGTTGCTGCCGCGTCGGCGGGCAGCGTTACGGCTTGCCAATCGTCGATGTCAAGGCTTTCGATGACGTTTTGGACCTGCGTGGTGGAGATGCCGGTGGCGCTGGATATATCGTGCGCGTGTGCCATGAGTGAATCCTCAACAGCGGTTTTCACGCCTGAGGCATCAATCGCCCGGTTCACCACAGCGGTTTTCGCACTAGATGCCGCGGTCTCAAGCGGGCTTGCGTTGGTGGATTGCGGCGTGATAGCGAAAACGCATGCCGCCCCCGCGACAACGATGATGATTGCCCCTGTGCAAATTCCTAATGCTTTTCGTATCATGCAATGCTCCCTAAACTCGCCCGGAAACCGGGTGATCCTCACTATATATGCATGACGGGTGGGTGCCGCCGCTGGTGCGTTCGTGGCCGAATGTGCAAGCGATGTGCAGCGATTCGACGGCTTCCCGTAGAGACAAAAGTACCGTAGCTGCGCGCGATTCAAGAAACGTTCTTCAAACCGCCGCGAATCCTTCGCGTGACGGCAACGAAATCAACACGCTATCTGCTCATTTTTACGCGTCTGTCCGCAAGCGGGATGCACGGTTGTGGGCGACTTGGTCGGTTAGTCAGCGCGTTTGCGGCGCGATCAGATAGCGTTTTCCCAGATGGGGAATGGGTGCTTGGGGCGGCGCCGCTTGAAAACCACCCACAACGGAAGGGGCAGCGGCATGCGCGGACCTGCATTTCGCTGAAACCGCCCACAACGCAGCGGGTGCGGAAGTTTATGGAGGCGATTCGTACACGGTTGTGGGAAAAGTTGTGCTCGCGCGGTTCCAATCGTGTATGCTACGCACTACGCGTGATGCAAGAGCGCGCGAAAATCCCCGCACACGTAAATAAACGAATGGGGCAATCGTGTGAGCGATGTGGCCGGCACGGCCCGAAAGACGAGGAGGGAAGCCACGTGAAGCTGGTGGTAACCGAGAAGAACGACGCCGCAACGAAGATCGCTTCGCTGCTGGGCGCGAAGAAACCGAAGGCGGACAAGGTGTATTCCACGCCCGTGTACCGCTTTGAAGTCGACGGCGAGGAATGGGTGACCATCGGCCTGCGCGGCCATATCTTGGAGCCCGATTTTACGCCGTCTCTCATATATAAGAAGCGCGGCGGCTGGCGCGGCGTCACGGCCGACGGCGAAGCGGTTCCGGCCGAGCTGCCTGCAAGCCTGGCGCGTCCGCCGTTCAAAAAGAAAAAGCCGTTCACCGAAGACGGCGTGGAACTGAAGGCATGGAAGATGGATGCGCTGCCGTATCTGGTGTACGCGCCCATCGAGAAGCTGCCGAAAGAAAAGGAAATCATCCGCAGTCTGAAGAACCTGGCGAAAAAAGCAGACTCCATCGTGATTGCAACCGACTTCGACCGCGAGGGCGAGCTGATCGGCTCCGATGCGCTGTCGTGCATTCAGGAAGTGAACCCCACGGCGCCGGTGTCGCGTGCCCGCTACAGCGCGTTCACGAAGGAAGAGATCACGCATGCGTTCTCAAACCTGGTGGAGCTGGACACGAACCTGGCAAGCGCCGGTGCATCGCGCCAGGACATCGATCTGATTTGGGGCGCGGTGCTGACGCGCTATCTGACGTTGGTGAAATTCGCCGGCTATGGCAACGTGCGCAGCTCGGGACGTGTGCAAACGCCCACGCTGGCGCTGATCGTGGCGCGCGAGCGCGAGCGCTTGGCGTTCATTCCCGAGGATTACTGGGTTATCAAGGGCGCGTTCGATGCCAGCGCGGCGGCGGGTCCCACGCCCGGCGACGGCGAGCTGGCGTTCGTGGCCCCGCATTCCACGGCGCGCTTCAAGGACGAGGCGGCGGCAAAAGCCGCCATGGCCGCGGTGGCAGGCGCCACCAGTGCCACGGTTGCCGCGGTTGACAAGCGCACGCGCAAGCAGCAGCCGCCCGTGCCGTTCAACACCACCAGCTTGATGGCGGCGGCTTCGGCCGAGGGCCTTTCGCCAGCGCGCACCATGCGCATCGCCGAAAGCCTGTACATGGACGGCTACATCTCGTATCCGCGTGTTGACAACACGGTGTATCCTAGCTCGCTTGATCTGGCTGAAGTGGTGAAAACCATCTCGGGCAACCCCGCGTACGGCCCGTATTGCAACCAGCTGCTTTCCGCGGGCGAGCTGCACGCCACGCGCGGCAAGAAGGAAACCACCGACCACCCACCCATCTACCCCACGGCCAAGGCCACGCCCGACGATCTGGCGCCGGCCGACTACAAGCTGTACAACCTGATTGCGCGCCGCTTCCTGGCCACGCTGTCCGATGCGGCCATAGTTGAGGGCACGAAGGTCACGCTTGACGTGGCGGGCGAGAAGTTCGCCGCGAAGGGCGACGTGCTGGTAAGCCCGGGGTTCCGCGCCATCTACCCGTACGGTATGAAGAAGGACGAGCAGCTGCCGGCCATGACGCAAGGCCAGCAGGTTGCGTTCAACGGCGCCGAGTGCACGAAGAAGCAGACCGAGCCGCCGGCGCGCTACAGCCAGGGCAAGCTTATCCAGGAAATGGAGAAGCTGGGCCTGGGTACGAAGTCCACACGCCACAGCATCATCGAGCGTCTGTACACGGTGAAATACATCCAGAACGACCCCATCGAGCCCAGCCAGCTGGGCATGGCGGTGTGCGACGCGCTTGACAAGTTCGCGCCGCATATCACGCATCCGCAGATGACGGCCGAGCTTGAAGAGGAGATGGACAACATCGCCGAGGGCCGCAACACGAAGGCCGCGGTGGTCACGAATAGCCGCAACCTGTTGGCTGAGCAGCTTGCGAACTTGATTCCGCACTCCGAAGAGGTCAAAGACGCCCTGGCCGACGCCGTGGCGGCCGACGCCTACGTGGGCAAGTGCCCGAAGTGCGGCAAGGACCTGCAGATTCGCGTGTCGCAGAAAACGCGCGGCATGTTCATTGGCTGCGCCGGCTGGCCCGATTGCGACGTGACCTACCCGTTGCCGAAGGGCAAGGTGGAGGCGCTGCCCGACCCGTGCCCCACGTGCGGCATGCCCCAGGTGAAGGTGACGGCGTTCCGCTCCAAGCCGCGCACCATCTGCATCGACCCGAACTGCGAGACGAACAAGGAACCCGACGTGGTGGTGGGCGAGTGCCCCACGTGCGCCGCGGCTGGCAAGAAGGCCAAGCTTATCGCGCAGAAGAACCCGCGCACGCTCAAGCGCTTCATCCGCTGCGAGAACTACGACGAGTGCGGCGTGGGCTACCCCTTGCCGCAGTACGGTGCCATCACGGCCACCGACGAGGTGTGCGAGCATTGCGGCGCGCCCATGGTGATCGTCACCACGAACCGCGGTCCCTGGAAGCTGTGCCCGAACTTCAGCTGCCCGGGTAAAGAGATCGAGGCCGAGAAGAAGGCTGCTGCTAAAGAGGCGAAGGCGGCAGAAAAAGCTGCCAAGAAAGCGCCGGCCAAGAAAGCCGCCGCGAAAAAGCCCGCGGCGAAGAAGACGACCGCCAAGAAGACGGCGGCGAAGAAAACGGCCGATAAAGCCGAGTAAGGTACTTGCGCAGTAAGCCAAGGTGAAAGCAAAGGCGGCGTCCCGTTTGGGACGCCGCCTTTTGTGTTGCAATAGTTATTCCTTGCCCCAGGTCCACGTGGCGGGGTCTTCTGGCGTGCGCCAGTTGCAGGGGTCGGGCGCGGCCATGGCGCGCGTGCCGGCGATGATGAAATCGATGCCCTGGTGGAACATCTCGATGTCGGTGTCCGCGTCGGAAATGGTTGTCCAGCGCCCGCCGGCGTACTGGTCTTCGGCCTTCGTGGTGAGCTTGAGCTTGCGCTTCACGGCCATGTCGATGAACCCGGACAAGTATGAACGCAGCACGCTGTACATGGTTTCATAGATGTGGTCGGACATGCCCTGGTCGGTATGCAGGTAGTAGATGTTGCGTCGATGCTTCTGCGGCGTTTCGATCTGCGTTTGCATCTGCACGATCCTGATATTCGGATGCGCTAGGTTCGTGCGCAGGATAGATCCGCACGTGCGGTGCAGCGTGTCTTCCCAGAATTCTCCGGCAATCGGTGCGTTGTCGATTTCGGACTGCATCTTCTGCAGCACGTAGAACAGCAGCTGCTTTTTCGAGGGCACATAGGTGTACACGCTCATGGTGCCGATGCCAAGTTCTTCGGCAAGGGCGCGGATACTGAACTTCGCATATCCCTGCGCATCGATCATGCGAAACGCGACGTCGACCACTTCCTCTTGCGTGGTTGCGGTGCTTGTTGGTTTTTGAGGGGACTGTGCCACGAGTGAATCGCCTGCTAACTGGTGCTTAAAACTTGGAACGGACTCGAAGGTTAAAGCAAATATCGCCAGAACTCCCCAACGGTGGGAAATTGTCCACAGAGAAAGCTTGAAAACGTACGCCGTACAGTGTACGATACATGACCGTTGTACTCCGTACGGTGTACGAACGGAGAGGAATCGGGCGCGAATGGTTTGGTTTGCGCCCCAAAAGCAGTTATTAGGGAGGGAACATGGCAGAGCAAGCAGCAAGCGGGATGTCCCGCCGCGGCTTCATGCGTGCCGCAGGCGTTAGCCTGCTCGGCGCGGCTGCGGCCACCGGTGCCTTCGGTTTGACCGGCTGCGCTGGCGAGGCAAAGGCCGCCGGCGTCACGGTTGAAAACAAGGGCGGTTGCGGCGACTTCAACGAGAGCATCTACACCGACGTCTTCCCGGTGAAGACGCGCAACGTGCCGGTGCTTGACGTGGAAAGCGGCATCGTGCGTCAGGGCCCCGTGGCTTTCGAGATGCGCGACATCCCCGCAAGCGAGATCACGCGCACCGAGGAAACCGACGTGCTGGTGTGCGGCTGCGGCCTGACGGGCAGCGTGGCTGCGCTGGCGGCGTCCGACGACGGCAAAACGAAGGTCCTGTGCATCGAGAAGATGACGAAGGGCCGCGGCATGTTCGAGGGCATGGGCGTTGTTGGCGGCAAGAAGATGGAAGAGGGCGACAACATCGTCGACAAGGCCGAGATGATGGACCGTATGCGCCACGCGGCGTACTACCGCGTGCCCATCGATCCCATCAAGCTGTGGGCCGACCGTTCCGGCGAGGCTGCTGACTGGCTGCAGGACAAGTTCGACGAGGGCGAAGGCCAAATCGACACCTACTTCAAGAAGGGCAACCCCAGCGCGCACAACTTCGAGGTGCCGCAAACGGAGATTGCTTTCAAGAGCCCGCAGTGGAGCGAGCAGACCGTGAAGAACGCCGGCGGCGCGGGCATCTACATTGTGGCCGACCTGGCGAACACGTTCAGCAAGCGCTCGAACGCCGATCTGCGCTACAGCACGTCTGCTGTGCAGCTTATCCGCGAGGACAACGGTCGCGTGACCGGCGCCATCTGCAAGGATGCCGATGGCTACTTCCGCGTGAACGCTTCGAAGGGCGTCATTCTGGCCACGGGCGGCTTCGATTCGAACCCGGCCATGCTGAAGGCCTGGTGCCGCGCCGAGGACATTGCCGCGTGCGCCAGCTGGTGTCCCAACGAAGGCACCACGGGCGACGGCCAGCTGATGGGCTTGGCCGTGGGCGGCCAGATGGACCCGCTGCCGGCGGCCATCATGAACTTCGACTTCGGCAGCCCCGACTCGTTCTACGCCTCGAACCTGGGCATCACCGCGCTGGTTTCCGCGGGCATCATGATCAACGAGCAGGGTCGCCGCTTCGCCAGCGAAGGCCTGCCGTTCCAGGCGCGCTCGAACGCCATCACGGCGCAGCGCCACTACGGCACCGACACCTGGCGCGTGGCTTCCACCACGCAGCTGGGCGCTAACGCCGCCACCATCCTGGAGAAGCTTGAGCCGTTCAAGGAGAAGGGCTGGGCGTTCGAGGCTTCCAGCTTGGACGAGCTGGCCGGTTACATGAACGTGCCTGCCGACACGCTGAAGGCCGAGGTTGCGCGCTTCAACACGTTCGTGGACAACAAGAAGGACGAGGACTTCAACCGTCCCATGGAGAAGGCCACGAAGATCGAGGGCGAGAAGTACTACGCCATCAAGCACCAGTCTTCCATCCTGGCCACCGTGTCCGGCCTGGTTGTGGACTACAACTGCAACGTGCTTGACTACGACAACGAGCCGATCGAGGGCCTGTTCGCCGCGGGCGGCGCATCGGGCGGCTTCTTCTCCGGCAACTATCCGCGTCATATTTTCGGCCCGTCGGTCGGCCGCTGCGTCACGTTCGGTTACGTGGCGGGCCAGACCGCCGCGCAGGGGGTGAAATAACCAATGGCAGAAGAGAAAAAGAACGCTGGCAAGAAGCGCTGGCCTATCGTCGTGGGCGTTGTTGCCGCGGTGCTGATCGTGGCATGTTGCGGCGGTTGGGCGTGGCATAACACGCCGAGCTTCTGCGGCACGGTGTGCCATGATTCCATGGGCAACCACCTGGCCAATTACGAGGGCACCGACGAGTCGAACGGCGCCGGTCTTGCCGCTTGGCATGGTCAGCACGAGGGTACCACGTGCCTGGATTGCCATACGGCCGAGCTTGACGTGCAGGTGGCCGAGCTGCAGTCGCAGCTGGCTGGCGACACGGACAACCTGGGTCTGGGCGATCGCTACTACATCGACAACGACAAGTGCCTGTCCTGCCATGGCGGTTCCTACGATGAGCTGGCCAAGCAGACCGAGTCGCTGGGCGCGTACAACCCGCACAACAGCCCGCACGGCCAGATCAACTGCAACGAGTGCCACAAGGGCCACGAGGCTCAGGTTGACACCTGCGGTCAGTGCCATCCCAACGGCGGCCAGACCATGCGCGGCAACAACTAAGCGTGCGTTAACGGTTTAGCTTTCCGCGCAATGTGCGCAAACAAGAGGCG
>NZ_CDRSTZ010000049.1:0-16029 GCF_977052095.1 Senegalimassilia sp. | reverse complement strand
TGCGGATGGACGCGTATTCGCTGACCAGCAGCACCAGCAGGATGCACATGACAATGAGGTACCCGATAACCGCGCCCGGCAACCCGGTGAAGTTCACCAGCAAAATGGGTACGAACAGGCTGAACCCAAACGTGATCAGGTACAGCTTCGTCACGGCGCGCTGGCGGCGCAGCACGGTGATGACCTGGTACAGAAACTCGATGCCTGCCGTAACGCCGCCGGCCGCCAGCATGACGAAGCACAGGCCGCGATACGGCTCGAAATCGATGCCGTACAAAAAGCTCATGATGGCCAGGCCGAACCATCCCATGATGCCGGCCATGGCCGCCGTGATGCCCACGATCACCACGAACATCACCACGATGATCAGGTCGAACTTCTTGCGCTTGGCGGGATCGGCCCACGCGTTGGCCATCTTCAGCAGCATAGGCTTGTAGATAAAGCCGCTGGTCAGCAAAATGGCGTGCGCGGGGAAGTACAGCGCGTTGTAGTACAGCTGGTTGTCGTAGGACAACGCGCCTTCCATCACGAACTTCGGCATGTTGTCGATAAGGTTGTACATGAACAGCGCCACGAACAGCGGGAAGCACTGCACCAGCAAGTTCACCACGCGCTTGACGTTCACGCGGCGCGATTTCGGCGTCTCAAGCTTTGCCAGCGGGAACGTGAACACCACGAACGTGGCGGCGGCCACCACGGCCATCACGATGCTTGACACGCCCACGTTCCGCGTGATGAGCAGGGCGAACGTAAACCCGATAAGCGCGGCGGCCGAACGGAAGGCCTGCGACATGCCCGCCAGGTACAGCTTGTCCTTCTGCTGCAGGCGCCCCTCGTACACGTCGGCAAGCGCGTCTACCATCTTATAAAGGTACACGCCCAGGCTCATAAGCCACATCTGGTCGGTGTACCCGCGGATGTTGCAGTACGTCAGCCCCGCCACCAGCATGATGACGCACGTCAGCACGCGGTTGGCCTGATAGTCGGCGAACGAGTATTCTTCGTCGAGGTCGGAAGCCTGGAAATTGCGCATGCCGTAGTTGCCCACGAACATGAGCAGCAGCGCGGTGACGAAGGCCAGCGAGAACATGCCGGCCTGCTCGGCGCCGGCCAGCTGCGTGACCACGATGGTGAGCACGGGGAACACGCAGCCCCACAGCCCCACGCCGATGGTGTTCCACGCGAAGTCGCGCGTGGTGCGGCCCGAGGCGTATTCGGCTTCCTGCTCAGCCAAGCCGCCGTCGTTCACGGCGCCAAGCACGCGGGTGCACCAGGCTTCAACCTGGCGGCTAAGGAAGCTTTTCTTGCGCGGCGCGTCGCCGCGGCGGCTTTTGCGTCCGCGGCCTCGTTTGCGTTTTCCGTCGGGCATGGCCTGCGTGCTATCGGCCGGAAGCGCCGCCGTGGGCTGCTGACCTGGGATGGCCGCCGTGGGCTGCGCGTTGCGCGCGCCTTGCGCGGTGTGGCGGCCGGGCATGGCCGCCGTAGGTTGCGCGGCGTGACGCCCGGGAAGCGGGGTCGTGGCCTGCTGGGCAGCGGGTTGCGCTACCTGCTGCGCGCTGGCGTGCTGTGCCGCGCTGCGGGGCGTGTTGCGGTAGGGGCTTCGCGGCGCATCAACGCGCACGCGTTGCAAATCGGGCCGCTGCGTGCCGTGCTTGCCCTGTGCGGAGGGCTCGGTATGTTCGAAAATGTTCATCCCACGTATTATAGAGATGCCGCTCACCGCCGTCCGTGCCCTGCTGGCGATATTCACACCACAAGCACCACCTGTTCGTATTGTCGCTTGGCGTGTAGGTTGCGCGCTCGCCTTGCAAGGTCTCTTCGTAAAATCATGCATTTTGCATTAGGTGACAATTTTGCCGAACGTATTTTCGCTCACTACAAAAAATGCTGCGTTCAAGTCATCTATCAGGAGTTTTTTACCGATTGAAAGATTGCGGGGGGGGGGTCTCAATGTAACTGTCGTATACTTCGACCTAGGACAAAGGAACGTGCGGGCAATTCGAAAAGACCCGTGCTTGGGACTAAAACAGGGAGCAAATCGGTGGGAACGTTTCATCTTCTTGCATTGGAAGACAACATCGAATATCAGGACGTTCTTCGCGATATGCTGGCTCAGTATCCCGGGGCCGATCGTTTGAACGTTGACATCATTTCAAGCGTTGCTACCCTTGAGGCGCTTATCGCTTCCGGCGACCATATCGACGTGTTCCTGTCCGACATCAGCTTAGGTGACGGCAAGCCTACCGGCATCGATTTGGTACGACGTCATTTCCCGGCCGGCGGCGGCACGCAGGTCGTCTATATCTCCGGCCACATCGAGTACTGCACGCCCGTTTACGAGACCGAGCATGCGTATTTCCTGCTCAAACCCATCAAGCAGGCGGATTTCAACGCGGCTATCGACAAGGCGCTGAAAAACCTGCAGGGAACGGATTACACGCCCGTTGCCATTCAGCACGGCGGCGCGGTCACCATGCTCAACCCTGCCGAAATCGAGTACATCGAAAGCGACCGTCGCAAGGTGCGGCTGTACACCGCGCCCGGCGAAGTGCTTGAAACCTACGCCACGCTTGGCCAGATGATCGACATGCTGCCCGATGATTTCGTGCAGTGCCATAAAAGCTATATCGTGAACATGATGCACATTTCCGAGCTGCGCACGGCCAGCGTGCTTCTGCGCTCGGGCGTCGAGGTGCCGGTCAGCCAGCGCCAGCGCAAGGCCATTCGCGACCTGTTCTACCGCTACGTTGGGTTGAACGCCCAATAGCAGGGGCGATCTGTGCTTTCCCCGGCGCTTCTCATCGCTATCTGCCTAACGGTATATCTGCTGGTCATTGCGGTGTTTTGCCAGCGCAAGCTGCACGGTGTCGTTTGGTGGCGCCGCCTGCTCAGCTTGTTGTTTCCCGCAAGCCAGCTGTGCTTGGTGCTGTTCGCGCTGGGCGCCGCTGCGGCCTATGCGGCGCCGTCCGCGCCGGTGGCGGTGATTGCCGTCGTGGGCATCGCGTGCGGGCCTGTCGATATGCTGCTGTTCCAGGGTTTGCGCGATGCATGCTTTCGCGCGCAAGCCGCCGAGCAGGTGCGCGAATTGGAGGATGAGCTGACCACGCAAAAGTTTTTGCGTGAGCGCTCTGCGCATGAAGGCGAAGAAGCCGACCGCATCGGCCAGCGCGTTCGCGAGCAGTTGTACGCGGCCGAGGCGGATTTGCGCGAACGTCGCGCGGCGGAAGCCGGCGAAAGCCTTGACCGCGCTATCAACGCTGCCGGTGGTTCGCGGGCTCGCTATTGCGCCCATCCGGCAATCGATGCGCTTGTGCGCTTGAAACTGGCCGATGCGCGCGAACTTGGTGTGCGGTTCGCGGTGCAGCTGCACGTACCGCTTGACCTGGCCTTGCCCAGCGCCGAGATCTGCGCGGTGTTTTCAAACCTTATCGATAACGCGTTGACGGCGTGCCGTCTCGTTGCGCCTGATCAGCGCTACGTCAGCGTGGCGGCTCGCATATGGGGCCGCTATTTCGTGGTGGACGTGGAGAACAGCTGCGCATCCGATGATTCCGCGCACGACATCCCCGCGCCTGCGGGTGCGCCTGCGGTGAAATCCAGCGGCAAAGATTGCCCTCTCGCAGCCTCTGTCGCTGGCGAAAAGCCCGAAACCGCAAGTTCACCGCACCGCGCGAACGCTCGCCGTGTCGCAAACGGCGAAGTCCCGGCCGACGCGGCCTCCGCTTCCGTGCCGGCTTCGCCTGCTGTTCCCAACGTGCACGCGCTGCACGGATGGGGCCGCGGTATTGTGAACGACATCGCCGAGCGCCACGATGGCCAGG
This sequence comes from Senegalimassilia sp., assembly GCF_977052095.1. Classification (NCBI taxonomy): domain Bacteria; kingdom Bacillati; phylum Actinomycetota; class Coriobacteriia; order Coriobacteriales; family Coriobacteriaceae; genus Senegalimassilia; species Senegalimassilia sp. Next base: position 12,208 of record NZ_CDRSTZ010000049.1, on the reverse strand, counting down.
TCAGCGTCCAAAACGAACGGGGCCGCTACCATGTGCGCGTCATTTTGCATACCGAAGGAGGCGATGCGCTGTGATCGGGGCAATTGCCGGCGCGTCCGCGTTCGCCATTGTTTCGGGCTTTATAGCGTTGGCGGCAGCGCTTGCACTTGCTGCCGTGGTTGCCGTGCGGCGGCGCCGCCGCACGGTATCGCAATACTGGGCGTTCGGCCTGTTCCCGCTGTTGCAGGTCGTGCTGCTGTTTCTGTGCTGTTGGGTGGTGGTGCGCTACTGCGGCGCCGACTGGAACCTGTCGTGGGCGTGCGTGGCGCTTGCGGTGCTGTGCCTTGCGATGGACGGGCTGGTGCTCGTCGCCATCATCAGCGTGCGCGCCCGCACGCGCCACGCCGACCGCGCCCGCGCGCTGCGCGGCCAGCTTGACGCCTATCTTGTCGAATATCAGGAAACGGTGGAGAGGATGGAGCGCACGGCACGGCTGCGCCACGACTTGCGCAACCAGGTGCAAATCGTGAACGCCCTGGCGGCACGCGGCGAATTCGAGCTGGCGCAGCACCACATTGCCGCCATGCTGAAGGAACTGGAGAAATAGGTACCTGCGCAGTCTGCAGTTTTTCGGTGCGCCTCACGCTGGCAACATGCGTGTGGTACGCTACGCAGCCAATACCGAAACGCACTTCGCCAACCCGCCCCGTCGAAAGGAGCGCCATGACCGCCGTCATCACCGCATGTCCCGCATTCTCGCAGGCGTACGAAACCGCTGCGGGAACGAAGACCGTCCAGCAGGTGCGCGCCCTTGGCACCGCGGCCGAGGCCGACGTCATCGCCGCGCGCCGGCTGTTCCACCGCTTCCCCGAAACGTCGGGCAACGAGGAAAACACGCAGCAGCTGCTGAGCAAACAGCTTTCTGACCTGGGAATTGAGCACACGTGCCTTGAAAACCACGGCATAATCGCCACCATCCGCGGCACGGCGCCCGGCGCGTACGGCTCCGACGGCACCCCGGCGCACCGCGTGGCCCTGCGCGCCGATATGGACGCGCTGCCCGTCACCGAGGACACGGGCGCGGCGTTTGCGTCCGAAAACCCCGGCGTCATGCACGCGTGCGGCCACGATGCGCACATGGCCATGATGCTCGGCGCCGTGCGCATCCTGCGCGACGTTGCCGATCAGCTTGTCGGCGAAGTGCGCATCATCTTCCAGCCGGCCGAGGAAATCTCCATCGGCGCGCTTTCCATGATCGAAGCCGGCGCGCTCGAAGGCGTCGACGCCATCTACGGCGCGCACATCTGGAGCGAAGTGCCCGCCGGCACCGTGTCGTGCGCGCCCGGGCAGCGCATGGCGAACACCGACTGGTTCCACATCGAGATAGAGGGCGTCAGCGCGCACGGCTCCATGCCGCACAAGGGCGTCGACGCCGTGGTGGTGGGCGCCGAGATGGTCATGGCGCTGCAAGTGCTGGTCAGCCGCGATGTTTCGCCGTTCGAGCCCGTGGTGGTCACCGTGGGCGAGTTCCACGGCGGCGAGGCGCGCAACGTCATGGCCGGCCACGCCACGCTCACGGGCACGGTGCGCACGTGGTCCGAGCAGATGCGCGCCGAGGTTCCCGACCGCCTTGAGCGCATCGTCAGCCGCAGCGCGCACGCGCTTGGCGCGAAGGCCACGTTCGCGTTCGAGTCGGGTAACGCCGGCCTTGCCAACGATCCGGCGTGCGCCGAGGTGGCGCGCCAGGCCGTGCTCGACACGCTCGGCGCCGAAGGCGTGGCCGACTACCGCGGCACGCTTTCCGGCGAGGACTTCAGCGAGTACCTGCGCCTCGTGCCCGGCGTGTTCTGCTTCGTGGGCACGCGCAACCCCGCAGTGGGCGCCGAGCACCCGCAGCACAGCTGCCACTACACCATCGACGAATCGGTGCTGGTCAAAGGCAGCATGGTGGCCGCCCAATGGGCCTGCCGCATGCTGGCGGGGAAGTAAGCGCCGCATTTTTCAACACCCGGTATGCTTTGCGCGTCGTTATATTCGGCAAGCGGTATAATGCGGGGCGGACTGTTGAATGCTTTCGAAAGGAATGTCATGCCGGAGATGATTTCGGTCGAGCAAGCGCGCGACCTGGTTTTGTCGCACGTTTCGCAGCTGCCTGCGGAAACGGTGCCGGTTTTGGACGCGGCGGGTCGCGTTGCGGCAACCGACCTGCAAAGCGATATCGATATCTCGCCGTTTGCCCACTCTGCTATGGACGGGTTCGCCGTGCGCGCGGCGCAGCTGGAAGGTGCCAGCCCGGAAACCCCCGTTGAGCTGGACGTTATCGCGGAAGTTGCCGCGGGCGACACGTTCGACGGCGAAATCCCCGACGGCGCGTGCGTGCGCATCATGACCGGCGCGCCGCTGCCTGCCGCGGCCGATTCCGTGGTGAAGTACGAGATTGTGCGCAACGTCGAAGGCGACGGCCGCCCCGGCAGCCGCGTGGCGTTCGATGCCCCTGTGAAGCTGCGCAACAACGTGCGCGAGGCGGGCGAGGAAGCGCGCGCCGGCGAGGCCGTTGTGCACGCGGGCGAGGTCATCAATGCTGCTGGCGTGGGCTTTTTGGCCAGCTGCGGCGTGTCGGAGGTGCCGGTTCCGCGCCGCCCGCGCGTGGCCATTATCTCCATCGGCAGCGAGTTGGTGCCGCCCACCGAGGTGCCCACGGCCGGCAAGATCCGCAATTCGAACGGCTATGCCCTGTCGGCGTCCGCTCGCGCGGCCGGCGCCATCCCCACGCTGCTGCCCATCGTGGAGGACTCGCTTGAAGCGCTGAAGGCCGCGGTGGTGGCGGCAACGGCCGAGTACGACTTCGTGGTCACCAGCGGCGGCGCGTCGAACGGCGACTTCGACTTCATCAAGCCCTGCGTCGAGCAAACCGGCCAGCTGTTCATGACGCTTGTGAACATGCGCCCGGGCAAGGCGCAAACGTTTGGCCTGGTCAACGGCACGCCCGTGTTCGGCCTGCCCGGCAATCCCGCGGCGGCCTACTGCGGGTTCGAGATGCTCATCCGCCCGGCGCTGCGCAAGATGCAGGGTTACACGAACTTGGCGCGCCCGCGCGTGGTGGCGCGCCTTTCGCGCGACACGAAGAAGAAGGACCCGCGCCGCATCTATCTGCGCGCCACGCTCACGAAAGACGCCGACGGCGCTTACGTGGTGGAGCCGGCGAAGAACCAAAGCTCGGGTTTGTTCGGCGTCATCCAGCGCAGCAATTGCCTGGCCATCATGCCCGAGGGCTTCGAGGGCCGCACCGCCGGCAGCGAAATCGAGTGCATCCTGCTCGACGTCAGCGAAGACGTGGCCATTTAGCTGGTGTTTTACGCCGCTTGGTATGCGAGTTTTCGCCCGCTTGCCAAGCGGCGGATTTGCATCTTGAGGCCAGCTGAACAAGCTGGCGGCACGAACGTAGTCGGCGTTGGCTTCTTCCGTGTCTGCTTTGCCTGGTTGGCTGGCCTTTGCCCATTATCAAAAGGAGAAGCACATGCACGAACACAATCATGAGGCGGCGCCGCTGACGTTCGCCATTATCACGTGCTCGGACACGCGCGGCATGAAGCAGGACACGGCCGGCGCGGCGCTTGAGCAGCTTATTGCCGATAACGGCTGGGAGTGCAAAAGCCACGTGGTGGTGAAGGACGAGGTGCCGCAGATCAGCGCTGCCATCGTAGAAGCGTGCGACGAAATCGACGCCGACATCGTGCTGACGTGCGGCGGCAGCGGCCTTTCGCTGCGCGACGTCACGCCCGAGGCCACGCAGGCCGTGTGCGACCGCAACGTGCCTGGCATCGCCGAGGCCATGCGTGCCCACAGCCTGGCCATCACGCCGTTCGCCATGCTCTCGCGCGCGCTGTGCATGCAGCGCGGAACGCACCTGGTGGTGAACCTGCCGGGCAGCGAGAAAGCCGCGCGCGAGAACTGGGACGGCATCGTGGCAGCCCTGCCGCACGCTGTCAAAATGATGGCCGGCGGCGGCCACTAAGCCGGCTACCTGCTGATTATCGATGGTGGTTTGAGGCGTGCGGTGGCGTAAGCGTTGGGCATGCGTACTCGCGATTCGCCGCATGTGCTCACAAGGCGCCGCGCGCGTTCGCAAGGTGTCGCGTGGTCAGTAAGTAAGCAAGTTCGAAGGGGGCGTCGCACATGCGCGGCGCCCCCTTCGTGGTATTTGTGCCGTTGATTCGCATTCAGAATCGCGCGAAATCGTCCATTGTTGGGCAAAAATCCGAGAAGTTGAAAATCAATCGCTCGTCTGCTCCTCGATACATCACGTGCGATGGAATAAACGAAGCTATCTGTGTAATGAACGCTATATTACCTCTACGCGTTCATGAGCGGGGGAAACAAAATCGTGCAAAAACGCCTATGGCATCATCGCGCGCGTTCAGCTTCTCGGAAAAATGGCAAAGAGTGGCTATCTTTTCGAGAAGCTGAACGCGTCGAGAAGGTATCCTCTTTCCGCTTACTGGTCCTTGTTGGAAATCAGCAGCAGGATGCCGCTGACCAGGCTGCAGAAGATAAGCGTGCACACGCCGAACAGCACGGTGTTAGGCTTCGTGCCTTTGTAGATACCCCAACAGTGCACGGTCATGGGGATCATCCAAATGAGCGGCAGGATTGCAAGGGCGGAAATAAGCGTGCTGATCAGGCAGAACACGAAGGCAACCATGCGCAGCGTCTTATCGGAGTCGTCAACAACGTACACCGGCGCGCTGGCGGGCGCATAGCTGCCGGGCTGCGCGGGAGCGCCGTACGAATATCCCGGTTGCTGCGCTGCGCCTGCGTATGGCGAAGTCGGTTGACCAGGCGCCGCGCCGTTGGGCGAACCGTACCCCGGCGTGGACGTCCCATATGCGCCAGCGTTTTGCTCGGCAGCGGACTGGCTGGCAGCGGCAAACCCCGGCGATGCGTATTTCGGCGCAGCGTAGGGCTGTTGCTGCTGGTAGTCGGCTTGCGGCGCTGCTCCTGCTGCCGGGCTAGGGGTGTCCGCGCCCACGCTCGCCGCGTTGCCTTCCTGTTGGTAGGCTGCCGGCGCCGTTGGCGCGCCATCGGCTTGCGCCGCGCCCGCCGCGTCCGCTGCGGCAGCAAGCGGCGTGCCGCAGTTCGTGCAGAATTTCGCTTCGGCAATGTTGTCGTTTCCGCAGTTGGGGCAGTGCATGGCGTTCTCCGTTCCGTATGACCTCGGCCGGCGCGCAAAATGCTCGACAGCCTGCGCGCAATTGTTGGGTTCCACCATAACACCAATGGGCGAATTCCGCGGCCTTCGCTTGCAAATGCAAGGTCGCTGTTAGGTTCGGCGGTCCGCCCGCGTGCACTGCTGCTTCGACTTTTCGCTTGCACTTCGCGGTGAAGGCGGGGTTGCTGAAGCTGGGGGGTGCGGACGGGTCGTCCGGGCGTCCTCCTGCGCTTCTGACTGCAAAACTTGCTGCAGGTCTCAACTGCCGTCGGGCGCCGTTGCAGCCGGCTTGCCCAGTGCTTGGCCGAACCTTGGACGGCCCGTTTGCGTGCGTTAGCGCTTTTGTGCCAATCGTTTGCGGCCCGGGTGCGGCGGCTTGCCAGTGCTATACTGGTGTGCGCTCAAATGGGAAATCGCCCAAGCGCGCGGCACGCCGCGGCCACAAGCCGGCCAACGCGTTCCATAATCGCAGGTAGCAGCCCTGTTCAAACGCCCTGTGCGGCTTGATCGGCTTTTTCTGCATCGCGCTTCGGGGGATATCGAAAAGGTTCAAGAGGGTATAGAACATGGCAGACAACACAGAGCTCCCCAACGGATTCACCGGCTTCGCGTTCCGCAAGCAGCCGGGCACGGAAAGCGCCGCGGACGCCATTCGCGAGCGCGAGGCGCAGCGCGCCGCCCATGCCGGTCGTCCCGCGCCCGCCCAGCCCGCGCCTCGCCGCGGCGCGAACAGCTACCTGACCGATCGCGAGGCAGCTGCCGACGCGGCCAACGAGGTGCGCGGCGCGTTCCAATACAACCGCGACCACGAGGAAGCCGCTGCCGCCTACGCCGCCGCCGTTGACGCCGCGGAGGGCCACGTGGAGTTCGACCCCGAAAAGCTGGCAACCATCCCCGAGAAGGACCGCCGCTGGGCGTGGCTGGAAATCGACCTGAACACCATCCGCCACAACGCCTCGGCCGTGAAGAAGATGATCGGCTCGGGCCGCCATATGATGGCGGTCGTGAAGGCCGACGCCTACGGCCACGGCGCGGTGCGCGTGGCGAAGACGGCGCTGAACTCCGGCGCCGACTACTTGGGCGTTGCCACGGTCGACGAGGGCATTCAGCTGCGCGAAGGTCTGGTCAACGCGCCAATCCTTATGTTGGCCGAGCCGCCGGCAAGCGCTATTCCGCTGTTGCTTGCGTACAAGATCATGCCGGCGGTCTACTCGTCGGAGTTCGCCATCAAATACGCCGAGGCCGCCGACTCCATGGGCCTGCGCGCGCCGTTCCACCTTGCTGTGAACACGGGCATGAACCGCATCGGCGTGCGTTGGGACGAGGTCGTCACGTTCATGCACCAGGTGGGCTTCCACCGCGCGCTTGAGCTCGAAGGCGTGTTCACGCACTTCGCCACGGCCGACTGCCCCGAAACGCTTGACTTCCAGATCCAGGCGAAGCGCTACATCGAGGCCATCGAGGCCCTGCGTGCCGCCGGCATCAACCCCGGCATCGTGCACTGCGCGAATTCCGCGGCAGCCATCCGCTACCCCGACGTGCGCTTCGATATGGTGCGCCTGGGCATCGGCCTGTACGGCTATCAGCCGTGCCCCGAAACCACGCCGCTTATCGAGCTGAAGCCGGCCATGAGCGTGCACGCGCGCATCACCGATACGCGCCTGGTGCCCATGAGCGAAGGCGTCAGCTACGGGCTGAACTACCGCAGCCCCGGCAGTGTGAAGATCTGCACCGTGCCGGTGGGCTACGGCGACGGCCTGCGCCGCGGGCTGTCCGGCCGCACCGATTTCCTGGTGGACGGCGTGCGCTGCCGCCAGGTGGGCAACATCTGCATGGACCAGTGCATGTTCGAGGTTGACCTGCGCAGCTACGCGCGCCGCCGCCGCATCGACCCGCAGGTGGGCGACGAGGTGCTCATCGTCGGTCAGCAGGGCGACGCCATGGTCACCATCGAGGAGATGTGCGACACGCTCGGCACCATCCCGCACGAGCTGTGCATCGCCTTCGCCCATCGCATGCCGCGTTACTACGTGTAGGCGAGGCGCCGAAAGCGTCGGTGAGATGCTGCAGAGTGAATCTGTCGAGCTCAATGACGGTTTGCAAGAGAAGCGGGGAAGGGGCTGCCTCCTTCCCCGCTTTGTTGTTGGGGCTGGCGAAACGGGCCGTGCGTTGACGGCGTGCCGTTTGCGAATGCCGAGCTGGACGGCGTAATCAATTCGTTACGCGTGCGACCTTGCGCGTCGTAAGCCGCGCAAGGTCGCACGCAAACACCGGCAAGGCCCGTCTCCTAATCCTGGGTAAGGCGTTAGAGGTGGCGGGCGGCGCTGATGGTTAGTTTAGGGCCAGCCTTCAACCCGGCCCTTTTTTTGTTTGCTCTTCCTCCTGCGCCTCGTATTTTGCTGTTCAGAAGCGAAAAACGTGCACAAATTGAACGCTGAGCGTGAAACTCCTTTTTACGCTTTCCCCGAACGCGGCTTTTGCGCACCGAAAGCCGCCATTTTCGTTTCGAGGAAAGGCACAAACATGGCGAACGCAGCAAAATCGAACCAACTTGCAAATCAGACGAAGCCCGCTTCCGACGGTACCTTTTCGGCCTCGCAGTCTCTCGACGGCGTCGCACCTGCCGGCACGCTATATGGCTATGCGCGCGTCAGCGCCCGCGACCAAAACCTGGCGCGCCAGCTTGATGCGCTGCGGCAATTCGGCGTGCCGTCCGAGCGCATCTTTGCCGACAAGGCCAGCGGCAAAGACTTCGAACGCCCCGCGTGGCGCCAACTCACCGGCTCGCTGGCGCCCGGCGACGTGCTGATAGTGAAGTCCATCGACCGCTTCGGCCGCAACTACGAGGAAATCCAGGAAGAATGGCGTCGCATCGTGAAGGTGCGCGGCGCGGCCGTGGTGGTGCTCGACATGCCGCTGCTCGACACGCGCCAGCGCGAAGGCGACGTGACCAGCGCGCTTATCGCCGACATCGTGTTGCAGCTGCTCAGCTACGTGGCGCAGGTGGAACGCGAGAACATCAAGCAGCGGCAAAGCGAGGGCATCGCGGCGGCGCGTGCCCGCGGCGTGCGCTTCGGCCGCCCGAAGAAGCCCCGTCCGTGCGCGTACGCCCGCCTGCGGCAAAGCTGCCTGGCCGGCACGATCATGCGTGCCGAAGCAGCCCGCCAGCTGCACGTCAGCCCCAAAACCCTCGCCACCTGGCTTGCCGAGGACGCAAAATGAGCGCGGTGATTCGGAAGGGTGTGCGTTGAAGCGGCAATTCGCAAAGCAGTCAACCATGTGTAACATTTGCAATCTGTTACCTAATTTCCTTCCACACTATTCCCGATTGTGGGACAATAGGAGAGTTAATGTGCAAATTGCGATAGCTTCGCGTCGTCACGCTTGCGGCGGCTGCGCTATCGCAAAGATCGGCGGCACGGTGCCGTCGTCTGCAGGTTCGCAAGGCTAGGAGAAGTACGCATGGCGCAACTGCAAAACGCCAAAGCCAAAAAGAAGAAGGGCGGCAACGTCAACCGTCGCAACGTTTGGCTTCTGGTGGCAACCACCATCTTGGTGATTGGGTCCATCTTCATGTTCACCCCGCCGCAGGAAAAGATCAACCAGGGCCTGGACATCCAGGGCGGCCTGTCGGTGGTGCTGTCGGCGAAAAGCACGGACGGTGGCACGGTTTCCACCGATGACATGGAGAAATCCCGCGCCATCATCGAGCAGCGCGTGAACGCCCTCGGCGCGTCTGAGGCCGTTGTGCAGCTGCAGGGCACCGATCAAATCCTTGTGCAAATCCCCGGCCTGTCCGACACCGAAACGGCGCTGTCCACCATCGGCAAAACCGGCAAGCTTGAGTTCGCACGCCTGGATTCGTTCACCGATTCCGACGTGAAGACCAAGATCGAGAACGGTCAGTACGGCACGAACGGCACCATCACCGACGACTTCGGCAACACGCTGCCGTCGGGCACCGTCGAGCACCTGAAGGTCGACGAGGGCACGTACACGCCGCTCATCACGGGCAACAACATCACGAAGGTCGACATCGGCCGCGCGTCCGAAACGGGCACCGACTACTCCGTCAACGTCACGCTTGATTCCGAGGGCACGAAGGCGTTCGCCGACGCCACGAAGGAGCTGGCCAGCTCGAAGGGCAAGATCGTCATCATCCTGGACGGCGAAGTGCAGTCCGCACCGGCCGTACAGTCCGAAATCACCGGCGGTCAGGTGTCCATCACCGGCGGCTACGACAAGGACGAGGCGTCCGCCATGGAGACGGTGCTCGAGTCCGGCTCGCTGCCCGTCAGCTTCGAGTACGCGCAGTCCCAGGTGGTCGGCCCCACGCTCGGCCAGGACGCGCTGACGTCCGGCGTGCTGGTTGCCGCCATCGGCCTGGCGCTGGTTATGCTGTACCTGCTGGTGTTCTATCAGGGTCTCGGCATCCTCACCGCGGCTGCTATGGCCGTGTTCGCCGTGCTGTACCTGGGCATTCTGGCGCTGCTTTCCCACTTCGGCCTGTTCAGCCTGTCCATGGCCGGCATCGCCGGCGTCGTGCTGACCATCGGTATGGCCGCCGACTCGTCCATCCTTACGCTTGAGCGCTTCCGCGAGGAAATCCGCATGGGTCGCAGCGTGCGCGCCGCGTCCATCACCGGCGTGCGCCACGGCATCCTCACGTCCATCGATGCCGACTTGGTCACGCTGGTTTCCGCCCTCACGCTGTTCTTCCTGGCATCGGCCTCCGTCAAGGGCTTCGGCCTGACGCTGGCGCTGGGCATTGTGTGCGACATCGTCATGATGCTGCTGTTCAAGGCCCCCATCATCCGCCTTCTGGCGCCGAAGTCCATCGCGCGCCACCCCGGCTTCTGGGGCGTGAAGGACTGCGAACAGGCCGCGCCGTACTTCCAGGGTGAAAAGCCCGCCGCGTCGCGCAAGGACGTGAAGGGCCGCTTCATCAAGCTTGACATCAACCTGCTGGGCTACCGCAAGATCTTCCTGACCGTGGCCGCGTGCGCCATCGTGGTTGTGGTTGCGCTTGTGGGCATCCGCGGTGTGAACTTCGGCATCGAGTTCGTCGGCGGCACGTCCGTGACGTTCCACCAGGGCGGCAACGATGTCACCACCGAGCAGGTGCGCTCCGCGTTTGACGCTGCGGGCGAGCCCGACGCCGTGGTGCAGACCACGAACTCCGACGGCCAGGCCGGCTTCCTGGTGCGCACCACCGACACGTCGGCGGAAAGCGCTGCCACGGCCGCCAACCAGGTTGCCGACCAGTTTGGCTGGGATAGCGAAAGCTTCGAGGTGACCACCATCGGTCCCGACTGGGGCACCAGCGTCATCCAAAGCTCCTGCATCGCGTTTTTCGTGTCGCTGCTGCTGATCATCGCCTACATCTCGTTCCGCTTCCGCGATCCGAAGATGGGCGTGTCGGCTGTTATCGCGCTGCTGCACGACCTGGTCATCGTGCTGGGCGTGTACGTGCTGGTGGGCCGCGAGGTCACGCCGAATACCATCGCCGCGCTGCTGACCATCTTGGGATACTCGCTGTACGACACCGTGGTGGTGTTCCACCGCATCAACGAGAACATGAAGGCCGAGGCGCCGAAGTGCACGTTCGCCACCATGGCAAACCACTCCGTCAACGAGGTGCTCGTGCGCTCGCTTAACACGTCCATCACCTCGCTTATCCCGGTTGTGGCCATGCTCATCTTCGGCGGCGAGACGCTGCGCGACTTTGCGCTGGCCATGACGGTGGGTCTGCTGTGCGGCTGCTACTCGTCGTACGCCATCGCCACGCCCATCTACGTGATGTGGAAGACGCGCGAGCCGAAGTTCGCGAAGCTGCAGAAGAAGTACGGTACGGAAATCCAGCGCTGGTTCCTGAACCGCCTGCCGCAAGCCGCTGCTGCCACGGCAACCGCAGGCGCAAGCGCGCCGGCCGCCGGTGTTGCCGCAGGTGCCGCTGCTGATACGCAGGCCGCAAGCGCGAACACGAGCGCAAACGCAGCTGCCCAGCAGCCCGCAACCGCTTCCGCGCAAGCGCCCGCAACCAAGCCGGCCAATCACGGCGGTTCCAAGAACAAAAAGAAGCACAAGAAAGTGCAAGGCTAGCGTTTAAGTAACCTGTCATTGCAAAAAGAGCCTCAATCGAGCCGATTGAGGCTCTTTTTCTACGTTTGCGCTACGAATGTTTCTTATTCAGCAAGTCTGCAAGTTGAAAAATCGCTCATGTATGTGATTTAACTCTGTAGCAGCAAGTTGATGGCATGATAGCAAGAGCATTTGCCCAGGTCACTGCGATGCGAATAATTAAAGGCTGTCGGACTGTCGCCATTAAATCACATACATGAGCGATTTTTGATTCAGCTTACATTGCCGGAAGCCGGAATGTGCAACCATGCGTTGTTGTTTGTCGCTGGAACGCTCAGGGTGCTTTCTAATAGATATCTTTAGTTCCGAGGATTACCGGTGTCGCTATCGGGCATGTAAACAACATGCGTATAGGTGATGTGATACGCTGCTACTGTGCGTATTGCGCCATATGTTGAGGTTTGATCTGGCCCAGGGTGCACCTTGCGGCCGATAAGAAGGAGTTGTTATGCGACAAGGAAGCGCCCCGAATTTTTGCCCGCCTACAGAAGAGGGCATCACGCTGACGTTCCAGGACGAGAAAGGCGAGCTGGTAGAGCTTGAGTTTCTGGGTCTTATTCTGCACGAGGGTCGTCGATACGGCTTTTTCTTCCCGGTGACGGAGGACACGCCCGCCTGCTCGTCGGGTGAGATTATCCCGCTTGAGGCCACGGAGCTTGACGAAGATGGCCAGCCCGCCGCGTTTGAACTGGTAGAAGACGAGGCCATTGCCCGCGAAGTCTACGAAGACTTCCGCGAAGCAGCCAAAGACCTCTACGACTTCGAATAAGCGTTCGGGCATATGCGAAAGGCGGCCGTGGGCAATTGATAGCCACGCCCCCGTTATGCCACCCCTACAGCTCGAGCGGGGTGCAATAGGAGGTGTTGGAAAAAAAGGCG